>JBJKSS010000160.1:0-4840 GCA_046703745.1 Spirochaetota bacterium | reverse complement strand
GTATAATACAGAACTCCTAAAAGTCAATAGAAGTTAATAAATAACTTCAAAATAAATTTTATCTTGTTTTTATTGACCCTGTTAGATTATAATATAACTCTTGAGAGGGACAGATGTCTGTCTCTGTGATTAATAATATTTATTAAAGGCAAATGTGCCGATTAATTAAAGCTGTAATTGAATCGGGAAAAAAACTTATGAAAACAACTGTCAGTTTTTTCATTACCGAAAGATTGAAAAACAAATTATTATCAGAAGGCAAAAATGCAGGTGAACAGCAAACAATTGAACTGGATATTACCGATCCAAATCTTATAGAGTACATGAACAGGGAAGGATTAAAAGTATTATCGATCCCCGATCATGTCATGCATTATGACCATAATAATACTCTGCAGAGAGAAGGTACAAGATTTTCAGTATTACCAGATGAAGAAGACCTGGTTCATTTTTTTGAAGTTGAGAAATATAAAAACGCAGAAGATAAAAGAGTGAACGAAATAAAACAAATAATTAATCTTATTAATACAAAGGAATCCGAAAAATTGAAGGAAAAAAAAAATTTGAAAAATAAAAAAGGATAAACTCATGAACAAGGACTTTGCTTTGTTAAAAAAAAATCCACTCACTAAAGACAAATATTCACATAAAATTGAAAACATTCTAAAAATAATAAACATTCTGATACAAAGCGAATATCCTGTAAGCATTGAATATTTAAGCAAAAATCTCCATGTAACCAAAAAATCGGTTTACAGATATATACATTCAATACAGGATGCAGGGTTCCCAATTGAATCAATCGAGGATGAAACAACCGGAAAGCCTACCGGAAGATATCATTTTTTCAACAAGCTGAGCCTCAAGAACCTCAATATTTCAAAGGAAGAAATCACTCTGCTGGTTATTCTCCATGATTTTTCCAAGAAAATGAAAAGCAAATTCAACGATTCATTCCAGTTGATATTGAACAAGGTATTAACAAACGCCGACTCCGACTGTTATTATTTCAAACTGCCGGACGGGATCGTAATACCGGAAGACAACAAGTTTTTCGGCATGATCGAGAATGCAATCAGGAACAGGAAGAAATTAAGGCTCAGCTATGTAAAGAACAATGACACAACCGAAAAAATTTACAAGGTGACGCCGCTTAAGATACTCTATTTTGACGGGTTCTGGTATTTTGCCTGCATCACCGAGACAAACAGGTATTTTATCAAGTTCAGGGTGGACAATATACGAACGCTGGAAATATTAAAAGAAAGCTTCCCTGAAACCGACATAAACATCAGGCAGGTTCTTGAAAAATCGGTCAACGCATTCTTCCCCATGGAAAGAAACATAACCGTTAAACTTAATATATCAAACGATGTGTCCGCCTATTTTAAAAGCAAGCAGATATTCCCGGAACAGAAAATAATTTCGGAGAATGAAACCGGACTTGTCGTTGAAACAAGGGTAAAGCAGTTCATGGAAATCATTCCCATAATTTTCAACTGGATGCCAAACATAACGGTCATGGAGCCGGAAGAACTCAAAAAAGAAATTAAAGTCAAAATTGATGAATACTTGAAAAAAATTTAATAATTTTCATTCTCAAGGACAGACATCTGTCATCATGATCAGATATAATTCTTCTCTATGAAAAACAACAAAAAATATTTTTAAAGTCTGAAATGGTTTCTTTGTTAAAGCGGTGATTTAATGAAAAGTATCCTGGATACTTTAAAAGCTTGATTCAAGGAGTTTTTATGGACAAAATTTTAACCACAGTCGGAATAATCCTCGCAGCAGGATTTATTCTGCTCGTCTTATCGACAATCCTCGGATGGAAAAAATCAGTACTTCTCGCATACTTGTTCTGGCTGTTAAGCGGATTCGGCATATTCGGATTCCACAGGTTTTATATCGGCAAAATCGGAACCGGCATAATCTGGATTCTCACGGCAGGAGTATTCGGCATAGGGGCTTTGATAGACCTGTTTACCCTCGGAATGCAGGTAGGGCAGTACAATCAAAAAAAAGAATTAAAAAAATTGAGGAAAGCGCAGGAAACAACCGCATGATTACCTTTTGATTTTTATTTCGGATCATCGGCTCATTCAAACCGGTGATCCGTGAATTATTTCATTCATCGCTTTTAAGGAGGAGCCATGAAGATCAAAATAACAATCAAGGGAGCAATCCTCGCCTTTTTGACCGTAATATCCGTCATCTTTTCCATAATAATGTTCTTTTCATTCTTTGCATTCCTATTCCGGCCCGAACAGAAAATATTCCTCTATCTGCTGTTATTCCTGTTTATTATCAACCTGATTTTATATGGTCTGATTGTATTCCTTGTATTCTACGGAAAAAATCAAAACAGGGATGAAAAAATAAGAACACTGAAAGACATCGGGAAAAAAATGGTATTTTCCTTGATCAACCTCGTTGCAACGATCCTCTACTCTTTTGTATATTTCATGTTCTTTTTAATCATAACGGTAAGCTCTGCGGGCAAAGGAGGTCTTGGAGGAGACGCAAGCTTTGCCGTTTGGGGAATAATATTCGTATCCATTTCAATTATAATATATGCCGTTTCGCTCCTTCTGATTCTCAAAACCCATCCGCATAATATCACACACTGCATCTACATCGAATTCATGGTTTTAAAATGGTCATCTCTCGTCATCTTTGTTTTCGGATTATGGGCAACATGGTATTTTTATCATTCAACAGGCTGGACAGGTTTCATTGGAATGGCTGTCTGGGACCTGATATTCTTCGCCTTTTACAAGGCCCTGTCGAATTTATCAAAGAAGGTATTAAGACAGATCAAGAATTGGGATTCGCATATTATCCAGCATATTCAAAAAACCGAATTACTGAAAAAGAGGGAGAAGGATGAGGAAAGGGCTAAAAATTTGAAGAATTGCCCGTTCTGCGGAGAGGAAATCCTTGCTACTGCTGTGAAGTGCAAGCATTGCGGGGAAGAGATTGGAGAAGAATGACATATTCTTTTATTAAAATTGAATTATTAAAAAAAATTGACTTTGACTTTTATAACAATTTAGATTAGTATTTAAATTTATTGATATTTCATTGACTATACCATATTAATAATAAATTCAGGTATAATTAGATTTTCACTATATGTTAGAAAAATAAGATTTGAATAAATTATTATGTTTGAGGTATTATGGAACAAAAAAAATTAATTGATTTTGTGGATTATGCAACCCAACTAAAGGGTGACGAAAAGGGTGAGGCCCAATTATTTTGTGATAGATTTTTTCGAGCATTTGGACATGGGGGAATAATTGAAGCAAATGGAACTTTAGAAGCAAGAATTAAATTTAGTAGTGGGAAAACTAAATTTGCTGATTGTTTATGGTCACCATCTGATCGTCATGGTGTTTTAATTGAAATGAAAAAAAAATCAGAAGCAAATCTGGAAAAACACTTTCCTCAAGTACGTGATTATTGGATTGAAATGAATCCTGAAAAAGTTATTGGGCCAGGTGCTCAAAAACCAGAGTATATAATATTATGTAATTTTGAAAAATTTATTATTTATAGATATTTAACACTTGTTGATGAAGTTAAATTATGTGAATTGATAGATAGATCAAGTGCATTTAATTTTATGCTTCCTCAAATCAAAGAGCCTATTTTTAAAAATAATGTGGAAACAATTTCAAGAGAAGTTGCTTCCAAAATTGGAGAAATATTTAAATATCTTGTCTTTGATAAAAAAGAAAATCAAGAAAAAACACAACACTTTTTACTTCAATGTGTTCTATCTTTATTTTCTGAAGATTTTGGATTATTACCTAATAATTTTTTTTCCGAGCTTATTCGAGAATGTTTAAATGGTGCAAGTACATATGATTTATTTGGTGGGTTATTTAAACAGATGGGAAGTAATACACCAGCACCTGCTGGAAAATTTAAGGGCATCTCATATTTTAATGGAGGAATTTTTAAAAAAGTTGAACCAATAGAACTTGATGAATATTGCTTAAATTTGCTTAAGGACGTTTCATCCAGTTTTTGGAAAAATGTTGATCCTTCAATATTTGGAGCTTTATTTGAAGGAACAATGAATGAAGATGAACGGCATGCATTTGGGGCTCATTTTACTAGTGAAGCAGATATATTAAAAATTGTAAATCCCACTATTATTCGACCATGGAAAATAAAAATAGATAATGCAAAAACTCTAACGGAATTAAAAAAATTACGTGATGATATTGGAAAATTCAAGGTATTAGATCCTGCTTGTGGATGTGGTAATTTTTTATTTGTGGCTTATAGAGTGTTAAAAAATCTTGAAATGCAGATTATAGAAAAAATTTATGATAATTTTACAAAAAAATCAACTGAGCATCTCGATCTTGGGATTTCAAGAGTAACAACAAAACAATTTTATGGCATTGATATTTTACCTGTTGCTGTAGAAGTAGCAAAAATTACAATGATGCTTGCAAAAGAGTTAGCTGCTGATGAATGGAATAAGCGAATTTCATCAACTTTTTCAACGCTTGGACTTAGTTATGATGAAGGATTACCTTTAGATTTTCTTGATGAAAATATTGTTTGTAAAGATGCAATATTAGAAGATTGGCCTGAATTTGATGTTGTTATAAGTAATCCTCCATACCAATCAAAAAACAAAATGAAAAAGGAATTGGATAATGTTTATATTAGTAGAATTAGGGAAAAGTATCCAGAAATTCCTCCTAGTTCTCTGGCCGCATGAAATAAATTTAAAAAAAAGAATTTACTTTTTTCAATAAAATTTGTAAAAATTTGTATGAAAAAGAAACGAAAAAAGAGAGAAAGAGTAATTATC
>JBJKSS010000159.1:0-15631 GCA_046703745.1 Spirochaetota bacterium | reverse complement strand
TTCCTGAATTCCTTTTTCAACTCGGCGGATTCCGCTGAAACAAGCCAGTAAACATAAATGTTGGATATTTCGCTTATCTCTTTTTGATTCTGGTAAAAAACTATCCTTTCGATGCCGCTGTCGTCCGTCCTGTTTATGCTTACCGCCCTGATGTTCAGATTGTACTTTAAAAAAAATATCCTTGAAATTTTTTCAATATCCGCATCGGCAGGCGCCGAAGACAGCTCGAGGATCAGGGTGTTTTCCGTATCATCATAGCTTGCCGGTTTGAAATATTCAATCAAATCGGTTTTGATCTTCCTGTTCAATATTGAAGGGAATATGAAAACCGCATATATAATCAGGGCAGCGGCAATGCCGGCAATAAAAAAAAGGATGATCATGACCGGCCCCATATTAAATTTTGAGCCGCCGGTTCTTCTTTTTTTACGCTTGCTTTTTTTTGCTGTTTTTCTCTTCGGCATAAACCTGTCTTGTTGATATCCTGATATGATTAATAGATAGCATATTTTTCAATTATTATCAATTGGCATTGCCGGATTGTTGTTTAATCCCGAAGGAGCTGTATTTTATCAGGGTAAAGCTCCACGACCTTTTTATAAAAATTCTCGACCTTGTCCACATGGGTCTCCGCTGAATATGACTGTGAAACAAAATAACTGTATTTCCCGAAACTTTTGCGTTTATCCTCGTTTTTCAACAGCTCGGTCAGCCTTGCCGTCAATGCGGTCTCGCTATCGACAAGATGCCCGTTTTTGCCTTCCTGCACCAGGTCAAGGTAACTGTCATCCCTCCTTGCAACTATCGCCAGATTGCACATGCATGCTTCTATCAATGTCATGGGATGAACTTCACTTAAGGAACATGTGGCAAATATGTGGGATATGGAATACAGCTTGAAGACGAGCTCCCAGTTGACAAAGCCTGTAAAAATGATTTCCTTTTCAAGGTTTAATTCTGCAGCCTTGTGTTTCAATTCTTTCATTTCGGGGCCGTCTCCCACCAAAAGGAGTTTGGTTTTCGGTATTTTTTTTAACACCGGCACCACACTGTCAACGAGCTCGTTAACCCTTTTTTCCCTGCCGATCCTGCCGACAAAAATTATCAGTTTGTCGTTTTTATGTATATCAAACTGCCTGTAAAGCTCCTTCACCTCGCCTTTTGTTATCTCGGCAGATTTGAATTTGTGCATGTCGATCCCGTTATGTACCACCTGGATCGGTATTTCAGGCACGAGCTCATGGTAATACCTTTTTGCCTTGATTGACGGCGCTATGAGAGCCGTTGTATTCTTGAGGAATGTCGATAAAATCTTCTTGATCATTTTGGAGCTCAGGAGCCTTCCATTCATTATATAATGGTTATAATCTTCCCACATGGTATGCGTTGTATGGATATGGGGGATCTTAAGTTTTTTGCTTGCCCATTTGCCGGAATAACCGAGCGAAAATTCCGTGTGGGTATGAATCAGATCAATTTGTTTTTTCTTTAAAAACCTGTTTACCGAGGGCTGCGTAAAAAAAGCGAGCCTCTGTTCGGTGCCAAATCCCGCCTTAATGGAAGGCAGCCTGATGACATTATCTTCCTTGTCCCGGTACATCGGCACTTCCGATGTTATGATAACTACATTGTGTCCGTGATTCTCAAGCCCGCTTTTAAGCTGCAGCACTGATGTAACAACTCCGTTTTTAATCGGAAGATAGCAGTCGGTAAATATTGCAATGTTCATGTTATCCCTTCCTGAATTAATTATTTTCCTCATCGGCAGAAAGCCCGAGATTCATGAACACCAGGCTCCAGAAAGCGGATAATGAAATCGACTTGTTGGTAAAATTGACGTTTTCCGATAAAAAAATCCTTCTTGCCGCCTCAACAACATCCTTTTTGAATTCTTCATCATCTGCATATCCGGACTTTAGTCCTGCCATTTTTGAATCGATGAATTTTTTATAACGTTTTTTACCCCTGTGGTATATCTGACGCAGGATAAAATGAATGACCACGCCGATTACTATCAGGGCGAACAAAAACCCCTTGACAAGATAATTGAAATACTCTTCAAAATATTTCGTGAAAATCAAAATCGCGGCAATTGGCGGAAGGAAATAAACAGCCAGGAAAATAATATGATTTCTTTCAACCCTGGCTTTTAAAGTGTTAAAATCTTCCTCAATTTTTCTCAATTCAGAACTTAAATCTTTCATCATTAAAACATTATATAATTTTTTGACTTTTAATCAAGACTATTTTTTAAACGTTTAAACATTACGAACTTAACGAACTTTAATAAAATATATCGACATCCACTCCCCTGATCTTCCGGGTGGAAATCATGAATGAATCTTTATTTGCCGTCACCTGATCAGCTACGGCCGCATTGACAGACATTGCGCCTGATTTTGCCGATGCGGCTTTTTCAAGCGCCGAAGCCCTGGATTCAAAATCTTTAATGTTATCAGGATCAACCGGCGGAAAATAATCCAGAATCTGCGAATAATCCGACGGATCGACCATGCCGAAAAGCTCCGGCTCCTCACTGGTTTTTACTCCGTTGATGACAGACCCATCATCGGTTAAATCTTCCACTTCACCCCTGATGTCTATTTCACCGCCGGCTGCCTCTTCTATCGGAACGAGCCCGAAACTGTCATCTTCCGGCTCCGTTATTTCATTGTCTTCATTTTCCCTGTAAAGTGTATCGTCATCCGTATTTTGGTGCCCCAGGTTCCTCAATTTTTCATACGGGCCCTTTTCCGCTTCATGGAATCCCGTATCGCCTGTGTCTTCGGTGTTTAGTTTTTCTGTCATAAAATCTTCATCTTCTTCATCAATTGTTATTTCATTTTCAGATGTCTGCTCCGGCTCTTCATACAGATTTTCATCCTCTTCCTCGACCGTTACGCTGTCATCAAATACAGCGCTGCCCGGAGTTTCAGTATCTTCTCCCGTATTCTCCACATCAATGTCATATTCGAATTCTTCCGGCGCATTAAACGGATTCTCCCCGCCTGATTCTTCAATATTAATATATTTTTCATCGCCTTCAAATTCTTTTTTGAAATTTTCCTTAAATATCTCCAATTTTTCGTCGATCTCCCTCAGCTTGTCATCGAGTTTCCTCTCAACAACCTGCTTGTTGAAATTTTCCAGTTTTTCGTCTATCTCGCCGAATTTCTCCGATAATTGGTTCATTATCCCCGTATTGTCAGCCGGCTGCGGCGGGTTCACCATATTAAATGAAGGCACAACGAGATTTTGCTGGGGCATCAGCGGTGCATTCTGCCGGGGCAAAGCCTGCGGATTCTGCCCATTGACTGCCTGGCTCTCATTGACCTGCCCTTTCTGTTCACCGCCCTGATCGTGCATCGGCGCCGTGGAAAAATTGTTGGCAAGACTTTGATATACACGTTTACTCATGTCTATATTTCTCGAGGTACCGTCATACAGCCTGTCGGAATACGTGTCCTCGTCGTTCAACAAATTTATAAGCGAGTTTGTCACCGGCTCGATTATCTTTTCTTCTCCGCTTTCCTCATCCTCCCTGCCCTTCTCTTCTTCCAGCCTGTCAAGGTCGATATCTTCTTCCTCTTCCTCGATCCGGTATTCCGGTTCTGTATCGCCTATATTGAGAATCGGCACATCGTCTTCCCTCAGCCCTTTCAGATCTTCATCGATTGAAAGCGCCCCCATTTTTTCTATGGAATCAACCGATGCCTTCGCTCCTTCGAGTATTGCCTTGAAATCCATATCATGAAGCTTTTCCCTTATCTTCCTTCTTTCTGCATCCCCTTCTTTTTCAAGCTTGAGCATTTCGGCTTCATAACCTGCCATCAAATCATTCAGTAAAACGAAATCTTCGGATTTCCCTTCTTCATCTTTTTGCCCGGCAGGTTTGTTGATCAACCTTTCCATCAATGTAAGGGCCTTGGAAATTTTCCCCGTGCCCTGGTAGCATAACGCATAATTATGGCTGAGCATGCTGTTATTTATGCCGAGTTTTTCAAGTTTGTTAAGCACCTTCAATGCCTTCTCATAATCGGCATTTGCGATCAAAATATCGCTCAATAAAAACAGGGCATCCGTGTTGTCCGGATGTTTTTTCAGTATTTCATCGACGATCTTCATCGATTCCCTGAAATCCTTTGCCTTGAGATAGGACCTTGCTGCCCGGATCGTCTTTTCAATATTGTCACCCGACATCCTGACAATTTTCTTAAGCTCTTCCCTTGCCTCGGCTGTCATGTTCAATTCGAGGTAAAGATCCTTGAGATCGTTCCTCACATTTATGTCTTCGTGCTTTTCGAGAATGTATTTATAAACCTCTAACGCCTTGTTGTAATTTTTAAGCCTGATTTCCGCCCTGGCAAGATCGTTATATGCATCGAGGTTATCTGGATTTTCCCTGATTATATCCTCGAATGTTTTTTTCGCCTTCTTTGCCTCGTCGCCGTTTAAATACGCCCTGCCGAGGTTGATCCTTGCAATGTTGTATTTGGGGTCAACGCTCAGTGCCTTTTTGTAATTTTTCACCGCACCCTGCATGTCTCCCAGTTTTTCATAAACCAGCGCAAGGTTGTTGAGTGCCCTGGTATAATCGGGGTTGATTTCCAGGGCATTATTGTAGCTCTTAACCGCATCCTCGAGCCTGTTTATCTTTTCATAAATAACACCGAGATTATTGTGCGCCTCTATAAGATTGGGGTTTATCTTCAATGCGGTTCTGAATTCCTCAAGGGAGCCGTCAAGGTTTTCCCTTGTCTCGTATGCTATGCCGAGATTATAATGGAGCCTCGGGTTGTTCGGATCAATCTTGAGGCCCTTCTGGTAGATATTAATCGCCCTGTCAAGTTCCCCCTGCTCCTCGTAAACTGTACCGAGGTTATTGTAGGCAAACCTGAAATTCGGATTTATCTGCAGGGCCTTCTGGAAAAATCTTACCGCCTCATCATTCTTGCCGAGGGCCTTGTAGACATTGCCGATATTGTACAAAATATCGGACCTTTTGGGCTGGAGGTTCAGGGCAGCTTCAAGATATTCAAGGGATTGATCGTACTTCTCAAGCTCCTTGTATATGATGCCGAGATTGTTCAGTGCATCTATATCTTTTGAATTTTTTTCAAGAGCAAGATCATAATATTGGATCGCTTCTTTATATTTTTTCAATTTCTGGTGAATTATCCCGAGCAGTATATTAATACCGGAGATATCGGGTTCATTCTTCTGTACCTTGTTCAAAAATTTGATTGCCTGATCGTAATCCCTGACTTTGATTGCCAGTTTTGCCCTGTTTATTAACTCTTCCGTTTTCATAATTCTACTCGCTGCATATACCCAAAGGCCTTGCAATTATCTCTTTAGAAAAATCACTCTCATGAGTGTGTCCTTCATCATCATAAGCGGTAATGGCTATATAATATATCCGGTGGGTATCAAGTCCGGTCAGTTTATACCTCGTTACCGGCCCCGCATCAACCGGGCTCGCCCCTTCGGATGCATCCCTGCCAAAATAACTCCCGCTTTTGAATCCGTAATAAATCTTGTACCCCTTAACCGACTTTTCGGAATTAGGCAGCCATTTTATATCGATCGACCCGTCGCATGGAAGCACTTTGATGCCTGCCGGAACCGCGGGCGGATTGTTTTTCCTGTATGATATTTCAATCCCCTTAAGCCGCGGGCTGTAATTGTTCTCCGTGCCGGCATAGAGAAGCGCCTTCCATTGGAAAAACCTTACGTCCCTGTTTACGGCAAAATTTTCGCCTGCCCTGTTCCATTTTACGTCGCTGCTGTATGCATCATCCGGGTCAAACGGTTTTGAAGAATATCTGTAGTAATAGACAACATCGGAATTTTTTTCCTTATAGTCTTCAAAACGGATATTACCGATGTTGATCCCGCCGCTGCCGAAATCAACAACCCTGCTCAATATCTCGCCGCCCCTGGCGCTATACCTGTCAATATCGGTCTGCACGGGCTCTGAGCTGATATAAAACTCGTCCAGCGCACCGTAAAAGTCCGGGGCAAGCATCATAATGCACCTGTTTTGAGGATTGAAACGCAGGTTGTATTTTGTCATATCAATGTCATTGTTTTCCGCAGTGACGGCCATGCCCTCTTCGTTATTATTGATATAGGCGGTGATTATTCCCCTGAATGAATCGTATATCAGTGAAACATTGCTCCATTTTTCAGGCATGAGCCTTGAGAATGACTTAAGCCTTATCATGCCGATTCTATTGTCACCGTTAAAAAAAACATTCTTGAATTCCCAGACAAGTCTGGTATTAATAATCTTTGCCGTAATGGACTGATCGTCCAGCGAATCTGTGCTCTTGTCATAATACTGCGAACCGATTTTCAGCATGGTTTGATCCTCGGCAAAATCGGCCGGATAAACCCAAAAACTGATGGTAAAGGACCCGAGGTTGGTGCCTGACTGGAAAAACGACGCATCGTTACCCGCAAGCTCTATTTTTTCATCGGCACCGATAAAATAGGCGCTCTTTTTATTTACTGATTTGCTTTCACTCACATGGTATTTCCTGTAAATAACCCTGTAATTCCCCTCGGTATCTTTCAATGGTGTATCAAAATCAAGATAAATGTCGGTATTTTTATCGGGTTTAACCATGTTCTGGCTTATTGTATAATACAAGGGCACATTGCCTTCATATTTTAATACGACATTATCGGACCTAAGGATATTACCTCCAAAATTATTGGCAGCGTTCCAGTTTATCGTACTTCCCTCGCCGGAAATCCGGCAAACAGCCGCAATTACCATGAATAAAACGAGCGCTTTCCTCAATTTTTAACCTCATCAATTAATTATATACTGATTTAACTAAAAAAATTTTATTCTTATTTTAATTATCTTATTTTATTCAGAAATAGTTTAATGATTAGTTGAATATTTTCACATTTTGATGATAAACATCAGCCCTTTCCTGATCATCATCACAGCTATTGCTGCGAGGAAAACGCTTACGATCTTTGATATGACCTTTGTCCCCACCCTGCCCAGTATTTTAATAAGTATTTCCGAGAATAAAAAAACGATTCCTGCGAGGATGATATTCAGAACAATGGATATGATCGTTGGAATCAATCCGTAATTCGGGATCATTATCATGGAGGTGGTCAATACTGCCGGCCCTGCGATCAACGGGGTGCCGAGCGGTACGGCTCCCGACTCCCTGTATGGAATGCGTCTCTGCTTGTTGGTGAAAATAAGATCCATTATCGCAATAAAAAACAGGATTATTCCCCCGGCTATCATGAAATCGCCGACGGTGATGTTTAACAGTTTGAAAATCAGTTTGCCCAGGAATATGAATCCGATTGCAACGGTCAGTGCGGTGATCATCGACTGGATTATCACGTAGATTTTTTCTTTCAGGTCCAGGTCTTCCGTCAGCGTAATGAAAATCGGCATTACGCCTATCGCATCAACCGCAATATAGATGGGAATAAAAGCAAGAATAATGTTTTCAATCATCGGTTTTCCTCATTAATCCGAATACGGTTTTGCCGGATAGCAGCCTTGACAATGAAGTGACCACAGAAAGGCCGATAATCACGAGCCACAATTTCCAGTCATAAACCGGTGTTGTAAAAAAAATGATATTCAACGGTTCAATGAACACTATCATCAGGATCATTATCAGGGTTGAGAAAAAAACAAGCTTCAGCAAAAAATTTTTCTGTTTCAGTTTTTCAAACAGATTGCCTTCCCTCAAAATGAAAACGTATATCTGCGGAGAAAGAAGTGTTATGACAAAGCTTGCCGTTCTTGCGGCAAGAAGGGCATATCCATCTGATTGCCCCGGAATGGCAGTCATGTAATTATATGTGAATATGAAACCGAATGCTATGCATAAACCGAAAATGATCCCGTCCGCGATCATTACCAGTCTTTCCCTTAATGTTAATATCGGTTCGCTCAATTTGGCCGGCTTTTTCTTCATTATGTCCCTGTCAGGAGGATCCATGCTTATCGCCACTCCGGGCAAGGCTTCCATAACGACATTTGACCAGAGCAGTTGTATTGCCAGAAGCGGCACGGGATATCCGAATACGGGCGCAAGAAGGATGCCTATAACCTTGCCGAGGTTGTTGGTAATCAGATAGGTGAAAAGCTTTTTCAGATTCTGGTAAATGGTGGGGCCTTCCTTCACAGCCTTGACAATTGTCGCAAAATTATCATCCGTGAGAATTATTTTTGCCGCTTCCTGTGAGACCTGCGTCCCGGCTCTTCCCATTGCAATGCCGATATCCGATTTTTTCAGCGAAGGTGCATCGTTCACGCCATCGCCTGTCATGGCAACGATATGATCCCTGCTCCTGAGCTTGTCCACAATATTAAGCTTGTCAATCGGGGAAACCCTCGAGTAAACCCTCAGATGTTCTATTCGCCCGGAGAATTCTTCGTCGGTGAGCTTTTCAAGCTCCCTGCCCTCTATAGTCTGATCTATGCTGTCCGCTATTCCCACGCTTTCCGCAATGGAATACCCCGTTGCCCTGCTGTCGCCTGTTATCATGACAACATTGATATTGGCATCTTTTGTTTCGCTTATCATTTCTTTCACTTCATCTTTCGGCGGATCATAAATCAGGCCGGATCCCAGGAAAACAAAATCTTTCAATGATGATTTGTCGATATTTGCCTTCCCGCTGCCTGCATTCCCCAGCTCCTTCTTTATAAAGCTGATCACACGCAGGCCTTTCTGTGCGGCATCTGAAATATCTTTTAATATCTCCTGCTTCCTGCGCTCATCCATTTTTTTTATCGTCCTGTCGTCGTAATACTTGCCGCAGAATCCGATTATTTTTTCGGCGGCACCCTTGATGTATATTTCATGATCGCCATGGGCATCAACCGTCAGTATGGCCGAATACATCAGATCCGATGAAAAAGGAACGGCATCGATGATCCTGAAAGTGTCAAACTGATTCTCCTTGTAGCCGCTCATGATTGCCGCCTTTATCAGGGCCAATTCGGTGGGATCGCCGATCTCCCTGATTATGTTCCCGCCCTCTTCCTCGACCCTTGCAGTCGAACATTTATAGGATGTTAAAAATATATCGTGGATTATCTCATTTTCACCCTCTCCTATCATCTTGAACACATCCGCCATGGCATGAAATCCTCCGTTAAGGTAGAATTCCCTGACAACCATGTTATGCTGTGTGATAGTCCCGGTCTTGTCGGTGCAGATGTAATCGACATTGCCGAGTGTTTCGACACTGGATATTTTTTTTACTATAACAGAGTTTTTTGCGAGCCTTTCAACCGCAAGCGAGAGCGATATCGTAATGGAAGCCGGCAGCCCCTCGGGAAAAACAGCCACCATTGTGCTGATTGCTATCAAAATGCATTGCCCCACATCCATGTGCCTGATAATGCCGAGGCCGAAAATCAGCAATGCGGAAACAAATGCAAAACCGACCAGCACCCTGATTTCCCTGTTTATTTTTTTCTGCAGCGGGGTCGCTTCTTCCCTGGTTTCCTGTATGTTCCTCGCTATCAAACCCATTTCGGTGGAATTACCCGTTTTAACGGCAACCGCCCGCCCGACACCGCTTAGTACCTTGCTGCCGGCAAACAGTATATTTTTCATCTCGAATAATTTCAGGTCGCTTTTGTTTATGGCCCCTGTATTCTTTGAAATCGGCTCGCTTTCGCCGGTCAAATGCGCCTCATCTATCAATACATCATTGCCTTCCAGTATCCTTGCATCAACCGGGATAATATCGCCTGACTCGAAAACAATTATATCACCGGGCACAATAAATTTCGATGCGATTATCTCGATATTACCGTCCCGTATGACCTTGAATTGGGTTGACAATATTTTTTTCAATTCTTCAACGGCCCTGGCCGCCTTGCCTTCCTGTGCAAGACCGATCACGGTGTTAATAACAACCACACCCAGAATGGCAAAAGCTTCTATAATATCCCTGATCAGGAAAGAAAAAACCGAAGCTATGACGAGTATCAAACTCATGGGTTCCATGAAGGCCCTCAGGAGTTTGATCAAAAGCCCCTCTTTTTTCTCCCGGCTTATCTCGTTTAAGCCGTAAATCTTCAGGTATTCCGCTGCCTGATCGTCAGAAAGGCCATTAATGCCGGCCGATAATTTTTTCAACGCATCTTCAACTGAAGAAGAATAAAATTCATCCAACTTGAAATCCATATAACCTCATTAAACTTCAATTTTTTTATGTCAAAAATATTATAAATTATAATGCATGTTTTGTCTATATTCTGGACAAAATTAACGTTATTGTTTATAATATGAAAATATGTACAGGATTTTTGATGAATGGAATAATTAAAGGCATTTACTGGAGTCTGCTGCCTAAAAAAATATACGGCCTTGTCGGTGCCCCGGGAACGGGAAAAAGCTTCAGGGCCTTTCTGGTTGCCGATAAATATAAAATAAAATATATTATCGATGACGGATTATTAATAAAGGATCAACAGATTATTGCCGGCAAATCGGCCAAAAAGGAGCCCTATAAGATAAGGGCTGTAAAAACCGCGATATTTTATGAGATGAGGCACGCACGCGAGGTGCGCAAGGCCCTTTACAGGGAAGGATACAGGAGCCTCCTGATAATTGCCACTTCCGAAAAAATGCTAGGGCTTATTACAGCAAGGCTGCATCTTCCGAAGGTAAACAAAATAATCAAAATCGAAGATATTGCCTCCATGGAAGAAATCAGGGAAGCGAGGAAATCAAGAAAGAAACACGGCAAGCATGTCATGCCGATCCCGCTGATTGAAGTAAAGAAAAAATATCCGAATATAATCCTCCATGCAATAAACATGTTCTCTGACAAACCCAGGGGATTTTTTTTCAAAAACAGGAACAGGAAAATAATCGAAAAGACAATTGTAAGGCCAAATTACGGCACAAGCGGCAAGATAACGATCTCGGATGCCGCACTGCTGCAGATGGTCAGCCACTGTATCCAGGAATATTCCGACAATATAAAACTGTTAAAAGTGACGGTAACGGAGATAGAGGGCGGCTATTATTTAAGGATCAAGGTTTCACTTCATTACAAGATCAACAATCCCGGCACCCTGAGGGATATACAGCATATCATCAAGAATAAAATTGAAGAATTCACCGGGATGAACATAAAACAGGTGGATATACTGATTTCAAAAGTAACGCAGGATATTTGAAGCGCGGCACTAGTGGTAAAAATATATTACCGTGCTGCCCACCTTGATCTTGTCGCCGTTATTCAGTTTTATCTTCTTGCACGGTGTGATCTGTTTATCATTGATATATGTGCCGTTCGTGCTGTCCGTGTCCTTGATATAGGCTTCATCATTTTCAAAGGTAACTATTGCATGAAATCTCGACACATTCTGGTCGGCAATAATCAGCTGGTTGGTTTTATCCCTTCCTATGCCGAAAGCCTTGTTTGACAACAATTTGCTCTGTCCCCTTACCTCAAGGCGCGGGGTAGAAGATTTTGCATCTATTTTCGCGTTTTTCATGGTCGCCATTTCTTCTTCGGAATGAAAAACACCCGTATCCTGGTTAAACAGATCCTTTGCCATTGCAAACCTCAAATCCAAACTTATGTTTTAAGTATATACCCTTTTCAGAATAAATCAATGCTATTTGCCGTCCGATTGCATTTTCAATTTTTTCCTGAAGTACAGGCTTACAAAAAAGATGCAGCCGAATAATGAAATGATTAAAAATATAAACAGGGATATTTCCTTCAGATTCGACAGGTTTATCCTGTTTTCCGACAACAAATAGCCGAGCCAGACATATAAAACTGTGGTAGGCAATATTCCCGTTGCCGAACCTGCCAGATAAGTCCTGAATTTAATGGATGTCAATCCGTAGGCAACATTCTGGAAATTATAAGGTATAATGAAAAAAATCCTGAAAAAAAGCACTGCCCAGCCGTGATATTTCCTTGTAATACTGTCGAGTTCCATGAACATTTTTGTTCCGCCGAATTTCCTGTTAAAATACTGCCTGAAGCAATACCTGGAATTTAAAAATGATGCGGCGAGCCCTGCGGTCATTCCCAGCCATCCGATCAAAAAACCGTACCACGGTCCGTAGAGATAGCTTGAAATAAGAATGAAATAAAAAGTGGGCATTATTGCAAGATTAAAAACAATGTACAGTAAAAAAAGCAAAGCCGGGCCAAGGATCGAATAACCAAGTATGAATCTTTTAACATTTTCAATGTTTTCATAGGTAAAATACCTGTTCAGCCTGAAATAAAAGAATACGAAAAAAAATACCGCTATAAATACCAGAAACAGTATTTTGTATAAATTTTTCTTATTGAATATTTTTGTATCAGCCATCAAGGATCAATCCAATTTATGTTTTTTAAAAAGCAGGCCGTTATCCATCATATACTGATAAAAATCATTGCCGCCTGCCGAAAACTCCATGTTACCCATTTTTATCCCGTAATACATTTTGTTCCCTGTTTCCATCCCCCACATTATTCTCCCGTTATCCTCGAATACTATGCTGGGGTTACTCATGAAAATCCTGAATTTGACAAACTGTGCAATATTAAGATTTTTCATATCAAGGACTATCAACAAACCGGTTTTACTGATGTTTATTATACTGCCTCTTGCAATAACAGGATTGCCCGAGCTCTTTTCGAAAATTTCCGCCTCGATGGTTATGTCATTTGCATGACTGGAATAACGAAAACTCGTCCTTTTATCCGTTTTATCGAAATCTTCTTCTGTATAATTAATTTCATTTTTAGAAAAGGCCATGACAAATTGCTCCCGGTTTAATTCTGTCTGTTTTTACCTCAAGTCAAGGATAGAACTAACAGTTAAAAATATTTTTTCAGGATGACATCCAGTTTTTTCATGGTTTTTGCCGGCCAGTATTTTTTTTGAGTGATAATGCTCACGGCGAGGCTTTCCCTGCATGAGCAGCTGTCATACTTTATCTTTGGTATCACACTGGACAGCAATTTTTTTGCGGAAACAATATTTTTATTCATATTCTCGATTACCATCTCTACAGTTACCGCTTCCTCATTTTCGCGCCAGCAGTCATAATCCGTTGAAAGCGCTATTATGGCATAGCACATCTCCGCTTCCCTTGCGAGCTTTGCCTCGGGGCTCGCCGTCATTCCGATAATATCGCCGCCTATCATCCTGTGAAAATTACTCTCGGCCCTTGTCGAAAAAACCGGCCCTTCCATGCACACGTAAGTCTTGCCCGAGTGGCAATCTATATCAAGCGCTCTTGCTTCCTCTTCAAAAATTTTTACAAGATTGCCGCAAAAGGGCTCTGCGAATCCGGCATGGGCGACAATGCCCTCACCGAAAAAAGTCGATGCCCTCCCCTTTGTCCTGTCGATCAACTGGGACGGGAAAACCAGGTCTTTCGGCCTGATTTCCTCCCTCAGGCTCCCTACGGCACTTACGCCGATAAGTGTCGAAACCCCCAGTTTTTTAAAACCGTAAATATTGGCCCTGTTGTTAAGTTCGCCGGGCAGAATTTTATGCCCCCTGCCGTGCCTTGCAAGAAAAGCGATTTTTATCCCGCTCATATCCCCTATTACATACTCATCGGACGGAGAGCCGAAAGGGGTATTCATTTTTACCTTCCTGATAATATTTATATTATCAAGTTCATATATGCCGCTTCCGCCTATAATGCCTATACTGACAGTTTCATTCATCATACATACTCCCCTTTGAATAACATTATTATGAAATAATTGTTAAAAATCAATAAATTGAGGCAATCAAGACTATTTTTTTAACCTTTTTTATTATAGTACATATTGAATAATTTGTAAAATATTATTTATTCAACGGTTTAAAACCTCGATGAAGCACCTATTACTATCCTCAAACCTTCCATGTATGTAGTATAATCACCTGGAGTTGCCATGTACAATCTTGAAAAATCATACTGCACCATGAAATTCCATACAACGCCGGAAAAATGGATATCAAGGTATGGAATGAGGTAAAAATTCCAGTAATCAGGCGGAGTATTCAATGAATATTTAAAGTTGGCAATGAATCCTCCGCTTAGCGGGAAGTCAGGAACAAGCACGGCGAATTTGTAATTAATATCAATATCGCTCTTGTCGCCTTCATTGTCAAATCCGTATTTCTGCTCGTTGAAATACAACGGCCTTGTCAGGAACGAAAATGTGTGATCCGTAAAAAACAGTTTGAAATGCAGGTCCGCCTCGAGATAGAAATAGTCAAAATTGAAATTAGAAAGTGTCGCATCCATTTTTGGCAATCCGGCACTGATAAAAAAATCAACATAATCATTCCCCACCCTGAAAGTGAGCCCGGTTTTATATTCCTCAAAGGGTGCAACAGGGAAGGTGAGCCCCCCGATTAATTCCAGAGAAAGATTGAAATGATCATTCTCAATCGGTATCTGATCGAAGTATAAACCTATAACGGTGTCGAATGAAAAATAATAGAATGCATCCGGAGTTTTACTCGTTACAAAATTTGTATTCTCATAAAAATGAAAATTTACCCTGAACCTGTCGTCCCAGAATTTAATCTGGCCGGATAACCCCGTACCCCTTATCCTGTAAAATCCTATATAGTCGACATCATCCGACTGGGGATAATATAAATACCCCCTGTATTTTGCTCCTTCACCGAGATAATCATGTGTACCCGTCCAGAATGAAAGATCAAGATGTGAATCCGCCAGATTGGTGGCCTTTACTTCGGCATGGTGCAATAGCATAAAAACCTTGTTGTAAAAATCACCCGGATCGTCCCTGTAACTCTTCTCGAGCTCCGCAACATTTGCCTCGAATGCAACATTTGCAGAAAATTTATACCCGCCGTCGAATGAAGCTATAAATTTGAAATATGTATTCGTGATAAAGCTTTTTAAATCCTTGTTGAAATAATTGTCCGCTATGATCTTCAATTCATCGACCCCGACCGATGCGGGAAAAGTTAAAGTTGACAATATTAATAAATTAAATAAAATCAGTAAAAGCTTCATAAGGCCTCCCACTTTTTTATATCGGTTCTTTGAATTATTAACTAAATTATACATTCAAATTCAATAAAAAACCATATCACTCAAGTTCATAAACGGGCTCCCAATTGCCGGACGGTTCATTAAGCGCATATTCCCTGCATCTTTTGAAAAAAAATTCAGAAGGTGCGTCACTCCCGTTAAATTTAAGGCATTGCCTGAAATATGCGCCTGCCTCATTCCATTTCCTGTTTTCATACAATTTGAGCCCCGCATGAAAATAATCATAAAATTTATCATCTTCCGCTCTTTTTTCATCAAAAAGAAGTTCGAAAAGCCTGAATGTCTGGTTAATTCCCCTGATACTTACACGGTCAAGCATCCTCACGCTGAATTTTCGGGAAGAAAGCCTGTAAACCGAATCCGTAATGATCATCGGCACCTTAAATTGTTCAGCATATTTCAGCATGGCTTCAAGGATCGGTATGGCATTGCCGAAATAGGTGTAATACCGCTGGTTCTCTTTCCTCACATACCTGAACCATTCCTCCTTGCTGTGTATCGCTATCCTGATATTTTCATTCTCACTGCCTTTTATAACGGGATTTTTGATCAATTCTACACCGGTATTT
>JBJKSS010000158.1:0-3050 GCA_046703745.1 Spirochaetota bacterium | reverse complement strand
CCTTAATGAAGCCTGGTATATTACACTGTAGTTTTCCCGGTTTTCATCATCCAGATTTGTGTTGAATTTCAACGCAAGATCGGCGCTGTTTAGGATAACCGTCAGCGGTGACCTGAAATCATGGGTTATGTTTGCGATGAAATCGTTTTTCAGGATATCAAGCTCCTTCAGTTTGTCATTCGCAATTTCGAGTTCGAGGGTTCTTTCCTTGACCTTGGCTTCAAGCTGTGTGGCATAAGTATATAACTCTGTGGTCAGCTTTGCCCCCTTGATCGCACCGCTTATCTGCACGGAAAGTGTTTCATAAATGAAACAGGTCAGCGTTTGAATGTCATAAATTATGTAACCGAAGTACTCATCCTTGAAATTTAACGACATTACGACATACTCAAATTGGCTGTTTTTGTCGATTCCTGAAGGCAGAAGGTTTTTTGACGGGAACGGGTCGTAACTGACTGCTTCATGCCGGTTTTTATCGTATGTAATAAAAGGTTTTGATATCTCACGGGAACTGTCTTCAAAAAGGCTCACATAAAAACTTTTGAATTGAAAATGGGGAAGATTGTTCAATATGGCTTCCTTGAGCTTCTCCATGTCGAATGTATTGATAAAATTTTCATTTATATCGAAAACCACATGGGATTCGAGGGTCAATTTGGCCTTTTTTTCAGATTGATCCCCCTTTATCATCAGTCCGAAAAGGGCAATTGTTTTGTTCCACAGTTTGATAACTTTTTCCCGTTCATTTTCTGGGGTAAAAAGTTCAACAATGGTGTTATAAAAGATCGACACGAATTTATAAATCGAAACTATTTCCTCGTTGCTTTCGATAAGAAAATGGAACAGTTCGGTAAATTTTTCATAGTGGGCACCCTCGTTTTTACCGGAATAAATTTCGACAAAAGTGTCAACGAGCCCGGCAAGCTGCTCGTCTATGTCAATTTTATTGCCTATCAACGGTAGCTCGTTATTGATATTTTTACCTATTTTCTTAATGACCGATTCCCTGTCGTTTATATCGGATATTTGCCTGGCTGTTTCTGCATCCCGGGGCCCATCGATCCTGATCTGATAAAGTTTGTCAACAGCCTTGCAGCCGCATGACTCCCTTATGATTAATTCCGTTGGTATCACGATGTTTTCCGGCACCTTTTCACCGTTTAAAATGGAAATCAGCATTTTTACGCTTTCCCTGCCGATTTCGTAAAATGGCTGTTTGACGGTTGTAAGTGTCGGCTTTGTCATCCAGCATTCCTCTGTGTCATCAAAACCGGTTACCGCTGAGGCATCGGGGATTGCCAGCCGGCGCTTCTGCATTTCAAGTATGGCACTTATGGCCATGTAGTCATTCGAACAAACTATTGCGTCGTATTCTGCTTTTTTGGATTCCAGCTCCTCATAAGCCCTTACCCCGCCGAAATAACTGAAATTGCCGTTTGCAATTATGTTATAATCCACATCGATATTATGGGAATGAAGAACGTTTTTATATGCATCGAAACGCTGGATCGCGTCATAATTACCTTCAGTGCCGGCAAAAAAAGCCAGCTTCCTGTAATTATGATATTCGATCAGATGAGTTACAAGATCTTCCATTCCTTTTTTGTTGTCTACAAGGATATTGTTGATGCCGGAAATATTGGTGCCGATATTGACGATCGGAATGTTCGAGTATCTGGAAAGAAAATCATTCATTTCTTTTTTTGAAATAAAATTGCCGATCGAGCCCTCAAGTATTATGCCGTCAATATTCTGGTTGTTGGGGAGTTCATAGATAAAGTTGCAGTTTTCACCGAGTACGCTTTCCCTGGAACCTCTTATGAATCCGCCCCCGAATCCGATGATATTCTGCCCCAGTTCCCTGCATGATTTCAGTATATTGAAGAATAAATTGGCGGTATAGGCACCATAAAAATCGCCGAAAAGGAATCCGATAGTATAGCGTTTATTCTTCATGGTATTCCCGTCTAAAAATGGTTAGCCCGCCCATCACTGAATAAAAAAAAGTCATATTTATTATTTTACTCTTACACGATAAAATATTCAACATTAATCTTAGATAATTACAAAACAACTTTATTTCCGAAAAGAATGCCGGCTGCGGGATAAAGCATGATATGGTCAGAATATTGTAGAAAAAAGTCATTTAAAATCCGTATATTATTAATTATTTTATTATCAAGTTGAAATCACGGTCAGAAAATTAAATTTGCACAATAAGCTAATTTGATTTATTATCATTACAAAAATATCAAAAGGGGTAATATTCATGCCTTTATATCAATGGAACGAATCATACAGCGTCGGCATCGATGAGATGGACAGGGAGCATCAAAAATTGTTCAGCCTTATCAATGATCTGTACGATGCCCTGAAAATCGGGGGAAGCAAAACAATTATGGAGAAAGTGTTTGACGATCTCTTCCAATATGCAAGGGTTCATTTTTCGGATGAGGAAGAGCTGATGAAAAAATATGATTATCCGGCCCTGGCGGAGCAGCAGACTCAGCACGGGTCATTCGTTAAAAAGATAAACAACGAGCTTATCCGTTTTAAAAACGGCTCCCTTCTCGTCGGCGTGGAAATGATGAATTTTCTTAATGACTGGCTCGTCAACCATATACAATTATTCGACAAGAAATACGGGCTGTATATTAATGACAAAGAGAAAATCTGAAAACATCATGTTGTCGTAAGCCTGAATACTCCGTTCCATTTTTTCGGGGGAGGGTTGCGCTTGAATAATTTTATACGGTCGATAAAAATCTGGCTTGTCTCATCTTTGTATTCCTTCAAATTTTTCTGGAAAAACTCCAGCGCTTCATCCCAGTTTTGCTTCCGGTATGCATGGAGCCCCTTTTCAAAATATGTTTTTATATTTAATATTTTCTTGTCGACCTTGCCGTTTCTCTGGAGGATTTCGTAAATTCTCGCCGGTTCCGTTTTGCCTTTTACCGTCAAAAGATCTATCTCCCGGCACAGGAATTTATCATTGATTTTTGCATAAACGTTTTCCGTAATAAGCGACTTGGTGTTGTACTGTTTGTTGG
>JBJKSS010000157.1:0-6657 GCA_046703745.1 Spirochaetota bacterium | reverse complement strand
CCGATTGTTGAAAACTGTGTCAAGCATAACATCAATAATGTCAAAAAGCTTTCAATAAATATCGATGTCAGCAGGGAAAACAGGGTGCTTGTGATAAATATCTTTGACTCATGCAGGTTATTGGATTATAATATGGTCGGCAGGGGTATAGGACTTGCCAATACAAAACGGAGGGTTGAACTGTCCGGCGGAGAATTTATCATAACAGACGGCGGGGTTCAAATAAGATACAGGTCATGATTAGAGTGCTGATTGCGGACGACGAAACCCATGCAAGGGATCGTCTTAAGGGGTTGTTGGAAAAATATGATTTTATTAATGTGGAATGCGAGGCAAAAGACGGCGATGAGGCCCTGCAGATGATAATAAGCAGGAAACCCGACGTCGCTTTCCTGGATATCAACATGCCCGGTATTTCGGTGATGCAGTCCGTTGCCTCGTTGAAGGAGCCGCCGCTGATCGTTTTTCAGACAGCTTATTCCGAGCATGCGGTGAATGCATTCGGCCTCAATGCCCTTGATTACCTCCTGAAGCCCCTCACTGATGAAAGGCTCTCGCAGACGATTGACAAAATTAAAAATGCGCTAAACGAAAAAACAGGCAGGGCAGCGGGCAGCGATCCGGTGGCGATGAAAAAAATTTCCGTACGTGACGGCAGCAAGATAAGGATAATCGCTCCTGCCGACATTTATAAAATAACATTCGAGGAAGGATTCAGCTTTATATACACGCCCGACGGGAGATTCCTTTCCGAAAAATATCTCAACGAGTTTGAGGAACTGCTTAAAGATTCGGATTTTTTCAGGACAAGCAGGAGTGACATAGTTAATTTGAAATATATAGTTTCGATCCACCCGATGTTCCACGGCTCCTATTCGATAGAATTAAAAAACAAAATTTTCGTTGACCTTTCAAGGCGCAGGGCAAAAGAGTTGAGAAGAATAATCGATTTTTGAACCTGCCGTTCCAATCCTGATCCGGTCAAATCTGCCGTTTATCCGTGAAAACCGGCCGTTTGTGTAATTTTTGTCAAACTGCGGGCGGTTTGGATGTAAAATTAATTAATCATTTGATCATATTCGGAGGTAAAATATATGAAATCAAAAATCGTGTTCATTCTTTTTGCATTCCTGTTGTTCTCTGTCAAGCCGGTTTTCCCGACACAGATCAATACCGGGAAAGATGTGAGTGAAGCCAAGTCTTATACCGATGATTATCTGTTTTACGGCAAGAGCCTTGATTTTACAGGCAAGGCAGATGATATCTATTTTTTCGGTGAGATGCTGAAATTCAACGGGGATGTAAAATCTTCCATAAACGCCGTCGGCGACAAGCTTTTTATAGGCGGTAATGTGGGCAATAACATAAATGCCGGCGGCAGGTTCGTTGAATTGTCGGGTAACATCAAAAGCAATGCATACATTATGGGCTCGACAATAATTCTCCAGAAAGGCACGAAGATAGACGGCACGCTGTTTACGCTTTCCAAGGAACTGATGGTTAAAAACGATACAACGATCGGCAGCGGAGTTTTCAGTTCGAATGAAAATATCACGCTTTCGGGCACTGTAAACGGCAACCTGGAAATTTATGCAGGCACACTGACCGTCGACGGCGTGGTCAACGGCAACATCGAGGCAAAGGTCGGCAAGATTGTCTTTACAAGCAATTCGCTGATCAACGGCAGCCTTAAGTATTCTGCGGAATACAAAATCAGCGATTTCGACAAATCAAAGGTTAAAGGACCCGTCACATATATCGAAGCGGATAAATTTAACAGGGGCAATTACAAGTGGCAGCCGTTCAAACATTCATTCAACGATGATCATAAAAAATTCAGGGCAGGATTCTTCAAATTTGCTGCTGCCATGAAGGCGATTATGCTTGTTGTATTCATAATCGCGGGATTGCTGCTTCTTTTGTTCCCGGCAACGAAAAAACTTGAAGAGCCGAGGGACGGCAGGAGTTTCTGGTATACGATGCTCTGGGGCCTGATACCGTTCCTGATTTATCCTGTTGCCATAGTAATTTTTATGATTCTTGTAATAACCATCCCGCTCGGGATAATTCTGCTGATTGTCGGAATGCCTGTGATACTCCTGATGCACATAATCGGCGTTACGCTCTTCGGTCAGTATTTGTTCGGCCTGTTTAAATGGAAAAGCACGAAGAGATACCTTTATTTCCTGTTCGGCCTGATATTTTTCATTATCGTTTCGCTTGTTCCGTTTATCAATGTTCTCGGCTTCATATTCTTTGCAAGCATCGGCTGGGGCGTTGTGCTGCAGGGTTTGATTAATAAAAAGCTTGCATGAAGATTTTTGTATAAATTTAAAGGCGGGGCCTGACAGCTTCGCCTTTTTGTTTCGTAAAAAAAAAGCCTCTTTTTGAAATAAAAATATATAATTAATTCTATAAAATTAAAGTTTTCAAAAGGAGAAGTGTATGAAGTTTTTAGCACATCTTTCAATCGTGCTGCTGCTCGTCAGCACCTCACTTTTTGCACAGGTGGACAGGTCCATCCTGAGAATGAAAAGTCCCTACGACAAACTGCCAAAGGTTCCGTCCTTCACCGTAACCAGCACGGATCTGAAAAATGGTGACAGGCTCGCCGCTGCACAGATGAGCGGTATTTTCGGCGCAGGAGGCAAGGACATTTCACCCGAGCTTTCATGGAAAGGTTTCCCGAAGAATACCAAAAGTTTTGTTGTTACCATGTATGACGCTGATGCGCCGACCGGCAGCGGTTTCTGGCACTGGGCAGTGGTTGACATCCCGGCCAATGTTACGAGCCTTCCCGAAGGCGCCGGTGTGGAAAACAGCAAGCTCCTTCCGGCAAAAGCTTTCCAGTTGAGAAATGACGGTGGAATGCCAAGGTTCGTAGGAGCCGCTCCGCCTGTCGGAAACGGCAAGCACAGGTATTATATTGTCGTTTATGCGGTTGATGTCGAATCCCTGGGATTGCCCAGGGATGCAACACCGGCATACCTGGGGTTCACGTTGTTTACCCATACCCTTGCCCGCGCAATTTTGGTGGGCTGGGCCGAAAGATAATAAAGATTGAATAATCAGGCGGGAACAGACAGGCTGATAATTATTAATTTTCAAGAATTTTTAAAAGCATTGAAAAATCATTCCAAAAAAATTATACTTAAAATCAAACCCGGTTTTTAAGATCGGGTTTGCTTGGTGGGCAGGGTGAAGCAGAAATTACGGTATATATGGAAACAAGGGCTCACCTGTACCGAGCGTAGCCGAGGTCAGCCCCTTGCTTGCCGGATTTTTTGGAAATTATGATGGATGAAGCATTAGCAGCAAGCCGAATATTTTTATTCAACAACAGGACAGCGGAAATTCCTTCAGCAAAAGAAAAAATAAAGGCGGAGGAAGAACTTGCCGGCATTGATAATAATTTCCTGCTCTGCAAATTCTGCAGGAACATAATCACTTCAGAAGAAAATTCCATAAATATAAATGAAAGCCATGTTCATACTGTTAAAAATCCCATGGGCCTGGTTTATACGATCGGCTGTTTCAATGCTGTAAAAGGCTGCATGAATATCGGGGATCAAACCGAACAGTATACCTGGTTCCCGGGATATGGCTGGTCGATCGTCCTCTGCAGCAACTGCTTCATTCATCTCGGCTGGTTATACCGTTCCTCGTCCCACAGCTTCTTCGGTCTGATTCTGGACAATCTTGTGAAAAATTGAAATTTATTTCAGGAATAAGTGTTTGTACATTTTTCCACCTGAACAACTTTTTCGGTAAAACTTATAAATCTTCTCTGAAGGTTCTGGTAATTCTGCGCATCCATCTGCTTCATCCTGTTTTCCTTGTTTAAAAAATATTGATAATAATTTGGATTCTGGCTTAAAATTTGCACAAACTGGACGGTATAAGACGGCCATAAGAATATAATTCCCAATGCCCTGTAAAAAAGCATCGGGTCGAAATTTGCCGCTGTTTTAATTCCATTTTTTTCCATCTCTGAAAAATTATTTATTATCATCAATATGATTATTCCGCATTGTTTCACATCATCATCGATTATTTCATAATGCATATTATTAAGATCGTTTAAAATATTATTGAATAAAAACACCTGCCTGATGTCGCTGTATTTCATTTCATTTTCAATGTGACTGAATACACCTTTCATTCCCCTTACAAAAAAATGAAAATATTGAAGTTCATTTTTTATGGCATAATGCGCCATTGCCTTATATATTTTCCTTTTTGCCTCATTGATAAGCCCCTGATCGATTTTTTCACTGTATTTCTCTGATATCTTTTCAACACGCTTGTCAATGATAAAATTGACCTGCTGAAAAGTGGTCATTAACTCTTCTTTTTGAGCCTCTGTTAAAGGCAATTCGATTTCTATGCTTTTTATGTTTATGGGATCTTTGAATATATTTATTAAATTTTTTAATTCGGTTGTTAATTTATCATATACCGATTCTGCATTAATTGGAGATTCCAGAATGTTGTATTTTTTATCATTTATCATTTCGTTATTTAGTTTTTTTATATGAGGATCATTTGAATCTTTTATTATATAAAATGATTTTACCCCGCTTATAAGGTTCCTTTCTTCCAGTAATGAAAGCAGCATTTTGGAATCAAGGGTTTTGACCTTGTCGGTAATCTTTTTCATATTATGAATCAGATTATCATCCACTGTCCCGAATGTTTCGATTTTTTTTATAAAATTGTCATAAGATACAGGGATTCCTATGTCTCCTATGATTGTCATTATTTTTTCTTCAATGCAATTTTTCCAGAATACCTCGGCGTCAAATCCTTCTATATTATAAAAGTCTTCTTTATGAAAATATTTGTCTCCGATATCAATATCCGAGATGCTCAATCTCAATAATTCCGTTGTTCCTTTTTTTTCTTTTAATTGTCTTATGGTT
This sequence comes from Spirochaetota bacterium, assembly GCA_046703745.1. GTDB lineage: Bacteria > Spirochaetota > GWE2-31-10 > GWE2-31-10 > JAFGQB01 > CAZHHK01. Next base: position 1,735 of record JBJKSS010000157.1, on the reverse strand, counting down.
TCCAGGGTATTTTTGGCAGATATGATCCGGTTGAATCCTCTTTTTTGAAATAATATTGCAATACTGTCCCTTGTATTGGAATCATTGGAAATAATTAATACCGGCAATTTTTTAATTTTATCTTCAAGATCAAGGTCGGATTGTGATAATTCTTCAATTGTTTTGAATACCTGATTAGGATTTACTGACATACCCGGAATTTTATTTTTTCAAACATCATTTGTCAAGAAAAACAGGAGCATAAAAAAATTAATCAATAATTTTTTGATGCAAAATAATATATTCATATTATGGAAACAGGGGGTTTACCTCGGCTGTGCTCGGTACAGGTCAACCTCCTGTTTCCGCGATTTTTCAGACACCTTTTTTATTTGTGTCACCCCCCAAGAAATCAAAATGAAATCATGTTGATAAAAGGCGATAAAAGTAGTAAGCTTTTGAAAAATGATAATTAATATTCCCGAATATTTCAATAAACGCACAAAACACAATACTGTCAAAATCAGTGATTTAACACTGGTAAGATACAGGCTTGTCCGTGATGAAAAAGACCTGTTCGTTTTTCTCCAGTCAAATCTCCTGATTATCGTTTTGAACGGAATGAAGATGGTGGATTTTGATAATGAAAGCATCGAGCTGAAATCAGGAGATATCCTTTTTTTAAGAAGCGGCAGTTATATCATGAGCCAGATTGTAGATGCAGGGGAAGGCGGTTATGAAAGTCTCCTGATGTTCATTTCAGATGAATTCATCAGGGAATTCCGGGATAAAAATACGCAATTTCCCGTTAATATGAATGCCGATTCTTTTAATAAAAAGTACCATCTTGTCAGGATGAACCGGTTTTTGAAATCCTGGACGGAATCCGTGCTTCCCTATCTGTTTGAGCAAAATGATTATTCGGTTGAAATATTGAAGCTGAAAATTTATGAAATCTTATACAATCTGATAAACCACGATCCGCCCGGTGGATTCCTTGCGATGATGTCAGGTATAATGAACAGGAAAAATCCTGACCTGTCTTCATTCATGGAGAATAATTTTACACGCACCCTGAAGCAGCAAGATTTCGCAAAACTCTCGGGGAGGAGTCTCACCAAATTCAAGGAAGATTTCAAGTCAGAATTCGGCATGACCTATAAATCCTGGATCAATGAAAAACGGCTCGACCACAGCAGGTTCCTTCTTGGAAAAGCGGATCGAAGTATTACCGATATTTGTTATTTCTGCGGTTTTGAAAATCTCTCCAATTTTATAAATCTTTTCAAAAAAAAATTCGGATTGACTCCCAAACAGTACCAGATTAAAAAAGTCCAAATTCGTTAAAAATATGGCTGTTTTCGAAAGAAAAAATCCCTGATTAATTATAAAAAATGAAAGTTTAATTTTACAGGAGATGGTATGAAGTATTTAACGCATTTTGTGATTCTCTTGCTGTTTATAGGCACAGGATTGTTTGCCCAGGTTGATAAAACCGTTTTGAATGCAAAGAGTCCTTACGACAACCTTCCGAAAGTCCCGTCTTTTGATGTAATAAGTCAGGATTTTAAAAACGGTGAAAAGCTGCCGGTAGACCAGATGAGCGGGGTTTTTGGTGCTGGAGGCAAGGATATTTCGCCTGAGCTTTCATGGAAAGGTTTCCCGAAGAATACGAAGAGCTTTGTGGTTACGGTTTATGATCCAGATGCACCTACAGAAAGCGGGTTCTGGCACTGGGCGGTTGTGGATTTTCCTG
>JBJKSS010000156.1:0-5489 GCA_046703745.1 Spirochaetota bacterium | reverse complement strand
GGGTGACAACGCCGCTCTTTTTCTTTCGGAAAACATAGAGGGCAGACTAAATCTTAAATCGTGCAGCGGCAAAACGGACGAAATGTTTTTGGAAATCGAAAATTTTAAAATAACATTCAGGGATATTGATAAAACAGGTAAAAAGGGAACTTCTCTGGCCGAAACCGTTTTCACCGAGTCGGTGCTAAAGGCAAATCCGGTTTTTTTCAGGGACATGAAAAAATCATTTGCCGCTGCAAATACTACAGAGAGTCCGGCCATTAATTCTCTCATTGCCGTGCCTCTCATGTCCAGCAGCCATTTGCTCGGACTGATACTCCTTGTAAAATACAGCCCGGATAATTATTTTACAGATATTGATTTCGAATACATGAAAACCTTTGCTCTCTACATCGGCGTCTTGCTGGAAAATTATTATCACGATATCGATGCCATGCAGAAAAATGTCATAGAAAACGAGCTTGCCGTATCTTCGGAAATACAGAGAATGCTGATGCCTAAAAAAATCCCGTTCCGCAAGGAATTCGAGCTGTCGTCATTCAGTATGCCGATAAAGGGGGCAAGCGGCGATTATTATGATATTGTGGACATAAATGAGGACAAAACGGGAGTAATCATAAGCGACATTGCAGGCAAGGGAATTACAGCCGCAATTGTCAAGGTAATGATCAAGACCATTTTCAATCTGGTTTATACGCAGGCAAAAGACCCGGCAAGCCTCCTTAAATTCATAAACAGGGGCATTACAAACACCTTCAATATCGAAAGTTTTGCCACGGCATCATTTGCCGTTTATGACAGAAAAACCGGAGAGCTTTCATACTCAAACGCATCGCATGTGCCCTTGCTGGTTTACATCTGTGAAAAAAAAGCCTTTTCGGAAATAAACACCGAAGGACTGCCGCTGGGAATCGACAGGTCTTCCGGCTATTCAGAGAAAAAAATAAACCTCCGCAAAGGAGACATAGTATTCTTTTATACAGACGGAATAATAGAAGCGGCCGACAGTAAAGGCAGCCAGTATTCAATCGGCAGGATCCGTAAAATTATTGAAAAATTTTCTTCCGAGACCCCGGGCAATATATGCACGAAATTGCAGAATGATCTGAAGAATTTCATCAGGGACACAAGGCAGTATGATGATTTTACAGGCGTCATGATGAAGGCAAAATAATCAAGGGAGCATTCCATGGAAATAAAACTGAAAAAATATTCGTCAATCTATATCCTGGACATAAAGGGGGAAATCGATCTTTATAATTATTGCAGCCTGAAGGACGTTGTAAATAAAATGAAGGAAAAAAACATCCGGAATTACATAATGAATTTTGAAGAGGTGAACTATATTGACTCGAGCGGGATCGGCACGATACTTTCAATCTACAGCGGTCTTGTCGAAGAAAAAAAGAATTTCTGGATAGCCAACCTGCACGGAAGCGTCAAAAGGGTTATAGAGCTCACCAAGCTTGACAAATTTTTGCCGATTGCAGGCAGCATAGAGGAAGCGGTGAATAAAATAAAAAAAATTACAGGAGAGGAAGACGGCAATGCTTGAGTATAAGGAAATCACAGTTGACGAAAACAATGCGTTATTTGACAAAACGGACATGAATTACAAGGAGTTTGCGAGCGACTTCAGGCAGATAAGATATTACTCGATGCTTATTTCACAGAAGGCCCCGTCAGAGATCAGGGAGATAAACCTGCTTGAACAGCAGGTCAGCGAACTGATCAAGAACGGCATAAAGCACGGCAACAGGAATGACATGAACAAAAAAATCAGGGTCTGGTACCTGTTTGATGCCGGTTCTGCAAGATTGATAATCGAAGATGAAGGGGAAGGATTTACCGATCTTGAAAAATGGAATGAATTCAACATAAAAAGGATAGAGTGCTTTTACAGCCAGAATTTCAATGAAATGTCGCGTTATGTTTCCTTCAGGACGGAAAAAAGCGACGATGCCGACGGAGGCAACGCACTGTTTGCCGCTCTGGAATACTGGAACGGCGGCGTAGTATTCAACAACAAAAAAAACGCTATAGGCGTATGCAGGATATTTTCAAGGGAAAAACCGGGGATCAAAATAAATACGGGGGTTATATGACAGCAAAACCCGTGCATCATAAAAATCATCATTTCGGATTTCCGCTGAAAACGACACTGACAGAGGACGGCATAAGGTTCCTTATCAGGAACAACAAAAAACTCAGCAAGATAAGAACTGCTGACAGCCAGCTTGAATACGGATGTCTGCTTGAAAACATGCCGGCTGAACATTTAAAAAAAATGATAAGGCACAATTATATTTCAAAAATAGAAATAAATGCAGCAAGGCTCAATGCCAGGCGCAGGGAAATATCCGAAATTACAGAATCAATACTGGGCGAGCTGCTCATACAGAAATTCAATGAAACCGTCTACAGGAAAATCCTCAGCACACCCTTCATCAAAAACTGGAACAGGATCAACCCGACCAAGTGCATTGATGAAAAAACACGGTTCAATGCCGCATATCTTGCCGAAATTGTCATGAAAAACGAGCGTATAATATCAGACATCCGCAGTGCCCTGTTGAATTCCTGCATGTTCAGGATCCAGAAAGATACGACGCTGAGCATCAAGGAAATCGGCAGCAGGCTTTTGATAATAGACAAATTCATCAACTGCATAAAAAACGATATATGGCACCTTGTCCTGAAGTTAAAATCCACGGGTGATTATTATTCCGTTATATCATTCATCAACGTGACCGTTTCAGAATATGTCGAAAAAAGCAAGGCTTCGGATTATTTCAACCTTATTATTCTTGAACTGATTACCAGTGCGGAAAACACCAGGATCGAGAAATTCATGAAAAGACATTACCGCAATGCCGATCTCGGTGAGATGCTTAAAAACAGGCAGCTTCGTGAAAGCATCTTGATGAGGATGGAGGAAAAAAAGGAGAATATTCATCTTATCTGGAAAATCAAGAACAAGGCCGGATCGATAGGCAATGAATACAGGCTGAAGGTCATGATCCTTAACAGGGAGTATGACTATAAAATGCTCAAGGAAGAGATCGAAATCCGCAAAAACCTTCCGGTGAATGAAAAGGGCCTTTTCGATCTTTATACCGAAAACAGCGGGAACCCTTCAAATGAAAATCTCGGCCTTGCATATCTGTCCTGCCTGGATGATGCATGCAGAAAATTAAACATCAAATTCGAATCGTTTGTCAACCAGATAATCATGGATGACCTGCCCCTGATTTCATTATCTCTGAATTTCAAATAAATTAACAGAATATTTATTGATTGCTAAATCTATTTTAACCGTAAAATATTAATCTTTACAACATAGAAATCTTTTTGGAGAGAAATATGGTCAAGGTAGATCTTCATGTTCATTCTAAATTTTCAGACAGGCCGTCGGAATGGTTCCTGCAGAGGCTGGGAGCCGCCGAGTCTTATTCCGAACCGGATTATATTTACGAGCGGGCGATTGCGATGGGCATGGATTATGTTGCGCTGACCGATCACAACAGCATCAAGGGTGCATTACTTTTGAAGGGAAAATATCCGGACAAAGTGATAATCGGGACCGAAGCTACCAGTTACTTCCCCGAAGACGGATGCAAGGTGCACGTCCTCATTTACGGGATCAACGAAAAGGAATTCGAAGAAATAGAAAAACTTAGAAACAATATCTACAGGTTAAGGGATTACATAAGGGACAATAAACTTGCGCATTCGATAGCACATGCAACATTTTCAATAAACAACAAGCTGACTTCTGCGCACATTGAAAAACTTGTTTTGCTTTTCGATGTTTTCGAGGGAATCAACGGTGCCCGTAATAAAAGAAGCAACCTGCAATGGATAAGTTTCTTGAAAGAGCTGACCGCAGAGGACATAGACAAGCTTTATGAAAAACACAGGATCGAGCCGATGTCATCCAACCCCTGGATCAAGGGATTTACCGGCGGCTCCGACGATCATGCAGGGCTGTTCATCGGCAGCACTTATACGATGACACAGGCCAACAGTGTCGAGGAAGTGGTAACCTCCCTGAAAAACAGGGAAACATTTGCCGAAGGCAGGCATAACAATTACCAGGGCCTGGCATTCGCTATTTATAAAATAGCCCTTGATTTCATAAGGACAAAAAGCAAGTCCATACAAAAATCGCCTCTGAGTATGCTGTCATATTATATCTTCGATGACAGTAAAAAAAGTATGCTCGATAAAATTAAAATCAATTATCTGAAGGCAAAAGGAAAAAACGAAAAACTCAATACGATCAAATCGATACTCCAGGATCTGATTTCAAGCATAAAAAACATAGACGCTGGCAGGGTCGACAAAAAACTCGAGTTGATTTATGAAAAAATAACGATTATCTGTGACGAGCTTCTGGTGAGCCTGTTTCATTCCGTTGAGACGGATTTGAAGGACGGTAATATAACGGATATAGTGAAAAACATTTCATCATCGATCTTCGGCATATTCATCTCGATACCGTTCATTTCGACTTTCAATATTCTGTTCAAATCCAGGGATCTGATTGATGAAGTGCGATCAGGGACCCTCGGCAAAAAACCCAGGAAGGGCGGCAGGAAAATACTCTGGTTCACCGACACGCTGAATGATCTGAACGGTGTCTCGGAAACATTGAAGACCATCGGCAGGATAACGGGAGAGAAAAAAGAAAATCTGAAAATTATCACATCCCTCCTGCCGGAAGAGATTGACGAATCCATACCGGCAAACATTATCAACCTGCCGTCCATCTACAAATTCAACATGCCGCTTTATGAAAAAATAATTCTGAAAATACCGTCGATACTGTCGAGCCTCAGGCTGATAAACGAATATGATCCGGATGAAGTGATAATCTCAACGCCGGGGCCGCTTGGTTTGCTGGGAATACTTGCGACCAAACTCCTCAACATACGAAGCATTGGCGTGTATCATACAGATTTTTCGAGCGAAGTCAACAAGATAACGGAAGAGGACGGGGCTCATCAGATGACAGACAGTTATATGAACTGGTTTTACTCGCTTGTTGATGAAATCAGGGTGCCGTCGTATGAATATTTTTCTATACTTGAAAGCCGCGGGCTTGAAAGGATCAAGATGAGGCTTTTCAGACGCGGCATAGATATAAATGTTTTCAGGCCCGTTAACCCGCAGGAAAACCCCCTGTTTTCCGAATACGGCGTGGACGAAAATGACTTCAACCTGCTTTACGTGGGAAGGATTTCAAAAGACAAGAATATCGATTTTATAATCGATGTTTACAAAAAGCTTGTCTCGAAGACGGATGAAAATATCAACCTTTTCATAGTCGGCGACGGCCCCTACCTTGAAGAATTAAAGGCAAAAAACAATGATATTAAACGCCTGTTTTTCATGGGCAAAATCGCGAATAATAAACTCCCGGACTATTATTCGATGAGCGATCTTCTTGTTTTCCCCAGCACCACCGATACTTTCGGAATGGCCGT
>JBJKSS010000155.1:0-3604 GCA_046703745.1 Spirochaetota bacterium | reverse complement strand
CTTTCGGATTAGGAGGCTAAAATATGAGAGTGTCTTTTGTCGTCAAGATCGGGGCGGGATTCGTGATCCTTCTTGCATCGATCGCCGCAATTTTTTTCATAAACATTTATTCACAGATGATATATTCGTCGTTTGAGAATGATTATAATGTCTTTCAGAAGAACTCAAGTTATTTCAACGACATGTTCCAGACCCAGAGTATTTTTTTCATCGAGTTCACGCAGAATGATCTTGGCAGGCTCAATGCAACACTTGCCGAGATAAGAAGGGTGTATCCGCAGATGCTGCAAACAGACATCTACAAGAAATCTGCCGAGGTAAAGGAGTATGTGGATTCGATCCAGAAGGAAACGGAAAAGTTTATAACAAATTACGGCAACTTCCTTGCGCGCATAACGACGTTTAACCTTGTAAGAATGACCTTCAAGGATGAGCTTCTCACCAATGAGGAAATCAAAACAAGAAAAAATATATTCAGGGAAATCGATGCCTATACAAACGGCGCCCAGATCATCAGCAAAAACCTCGACAGCATTTATCAGGTGCTGGACAGCAAGAAAAGCGAGATAGATAAAATACGGTCCTTCCTGCTCAATATTGTAACTCTTTCCGGAATAATCCTCAGCCTTATCGTATCCCTGATTATTCTGATAAGCGTCAGGGGGTCAATCGTCAAACTGACGAGCTACGTATCAAGGATAGCAGACGGTGATTTTACCGCAAAGGTAAAGATAAAGTCAAGGGATGAAATACAGTTTCTTGCCGAGAATGTGAAAAATATTATTTCTTTCGAAGAGACGCTTAAAAGCATCAAGAAGTCCACGGCAACCCTCGAATCAAGCTATGAAAGGATCAACCAGGCCGTGAGCAATATCAACAAGGTTGCAACCAACCAGGAGAATACCGTTATCCAGGGTAACAGGTCGTTTGAAAATCTTTCTTTGGCGTTGAATGAAATTTCGATAAGCTCCAATGATACGAAAAACATGACGCTTGAAACCAGGGACGATACGATTGATTCGAGCAGCCAGATCAGGGAAACCATATCCGACATCAGCATGCTTTCGGATTTTGCCGAAAGAATAAAAGGAACCCTGAATATAATAAATACCATCACCGATGAAACCGAGCTGTTGTCCCTGAATGCGGCCATCGAGGCGGCAAAGGCCGGCGGTGCGGGCAAGGGATTTGCAGTCGTAGCTATTGAAATCGGGAAGCTTGCCGAGACAAGTTCGAGTGCAACTGGGGAAATATCGGTGCTGGCCGAAGATATTCTTGACAAGATCAAGCGCACAACGGAAAAAACCGAGTTCTCTATTGAGGCGTTGAAGGTTATCGAAACCAGTATCGGGGATGTTGCCGAAGAAATGGAAAAAATTTCCAGGATAACCGAAGAAAAATCCATCCAGTCCAATGCCATAATGACCGAAGTCGCAAAAGTCACGGAGATGACGAAGAAGAATACGGATAATGCCAATAATATTGTGGAATCAAACAGGCTGCTCAAACAAAAAGTCGATGAGCTTCACAAACTTGTGGACAAGTTCAGGCTGTCAACAGAAGAATGATAATCCTGGTTGAAATGTTTCGGATCCAGACGCAGGATTAACCGCCGTATTTTTCCTTTTCCCATTTGTCGATAAGCGCAATGTCCTTGTTGAAGTATTTATAAAAGGATTCGACAATTAATCTGTTTGGTGAATGTCTTTTGTCATGGTAGATGTTGTAAATGCTCGATCTGTTGTCGGTAAAAAGGAACCAGCCCACTGCAACGCCGGCGCTCCTGCTTATGCCTTCCTCGCAGTGAATGATCATGTTCTGGCAGAATTTGTGCTTTTTGAAAAAACTTATGCACCGTTCAAGATGGTTTTGATTAAATATATGAAGGCCGCTTCTGTCATCGGCAAAATCATAAAATTTCAATTCCAGTATGTCGGTGAAACTTTCACGATGCTCCAGGTTAAGAAAGTCCTCGCTGGGGCTTGTGATCCTTATCATCACATTGTAAAGTTTCGGCTCGAGCCGCAGTTGGGCGGCCTTATATTTGTTAAGTATTAATGTTCCCATAGTTTTAATATCGGTATTATTGTTTAAAATTTTACGTAAGTAATTATTAACCTAAATTATTAATGTGTCAAGTTTTATTGGTTATTAAATTAAATATTAAAAAAGAATAATCATGTTTTATGCCTGTTCCGGCCCTGACCCCGATTATTCAGATGATTATTCATCGGGGGAAAAAATAAATCAGTCATAATTATCGAATATATAACCGTATCCGAAATAAAATCCTCCCTCCATCAGGATGCCCAGCTTTTTCCATATTCCTTCATTGTTGAGTCCGGTATCATAGTAAATTTTTGAATAAAGCACACTGCCCAGTCTGAATTCTCCGGTCAAATAAAAGTTTTTGTTGTCTTTCCTTTTTTCATAAAACAACGGAAAAACGTCGGCGCCGCCTATCGCACTTAGCCCGATGGGAAAACCGTCTATGAACCCGCCGTACAATACCGCACCGGCATAAGGCTCAACCGGGTAGCCGTACAGTATGAAATTGTACTTGAGCTGTATCTCCAGTGAAGGCATTACAAGATTTGTCAGGTTCAGGGAAAATCCCAGCGTGATGTAGCCTATGTCCACATTGTCCATGTTTTTTATGTTTGTGAATTTGACGCCCCATGCAAGCTGGATATCAAAATTGGATTTTGTTTTGGCCTCGAAAACCCTCGGAAAATTGTGCGGGCTCGGTGCGCCGGACTGATCCAGCCCGGTCATCTTTTCGTTGTCCCTGTTGAGATACATGAATATGAACCTCAGTTTTTCGAGATCGGTCACATCGAATGAAAGATAATACATTTTGTCCTTTTCTTCATAAACGCTTTTTATGAAAGAGTTGTCATCTGCATCGGTTATTTTTGGCAGTACGAAATTTTCAAACCTGTCAGCATTGATCTGTTTTTCATATGAAAGTGCAATGTAATTATTCGTGAAGATTTCGTATATTCTTTTAAGCTTTTTTACCCTGGCTGCGGCATCAGGATCAAGGGAATACTTGCCGGTTTTTTCATCGAGCTTGTAATATTTTTTTAAAAGTGAGATGCTTTCTCCGTCGTATGAAATTGTACCCAGCATTTTATCAAAATCGGCAGACTCGATTTCAAGGGGTATTTGGTCGGTGCGGGGGCCCTTAATCTTCGGGTATTTCGGTACAAATGCGGAGCCGACGTCTATCTTGATGAGGTCCCCGAGCCTGTTTTGCAGGAAAAATCTGTTTCTTGAATGAATAGGCAATGTCGTCAAAATGAACAATAACATAAATAAGATCAGGCTTACTGTTTTTTTCATGCTGTACTCCTCTTGTAAAAAAAATATCATTTTGCGTTTTGAAGTCAATGATTTGATTCCACCTTAATTTGACCTGTATCCACCTGATGCCGTCATTTTTTTCTTACAAGTCTAATCATTATGCCATCAATGTCTGTGTCTTGTAAATTATTTTTTGTTTTTCGTTAAAAAGATTAAATTTATTACAGAAGGAGAAAAAAATGTAGGTTCTCAGATTTCTTTCATTGTCTTTGGTTTTATTTCTATTCGGGTGTTTTCC
>JBJKSS010000154.1:0-4366 GCA_046703745.1 Spirochaetota bacterium | reverse complement strand
CAATATGACCCTTTTTTTAGCAAGTGATTTTATGCTTGATTTGGAATAATCCTTGATAACCTTATCATAGTATTTTATAGCATTACCCTTGTCATTTTTCAATTCATAGATATTGGCTATCCTGTAAATTGACAAAGCCGCAAAATCATCATTTTTTAATTTTGTTTCAAAAACACTCAGGGTTTTTATTGCATCATCGTATTTTTTTGTATCGCTGTAACAATATGATAATGTATAATATGCTTTGGCTTTTAAAAAACTTTTTTTATAATCATTTATAAATAATTTTAATTGTTTGATGGCGTTATCATAATTTTCAGTATTGTAATACACATAGCCTTTATAAAAAGAAGCCCTTTCGCCGGAAGTAGTATTTGGATATTTAAGTATTACTTTGTCCAACTGGCTTATTATTTCTTTTTCCATAGCCTGTTTTGAATAAATATTGTTTTGGTTGTCGAAATCCCTTATTAAGGTGTAGGGTTTCTCAAACATCCTGGAAGCCTCATTGTTTACATTATTTATTGCAAGATATATCCCGATCCCGCCTAATGTAAGTAGAATAATTAAAGAAATTATTATAATAGTTATTATATTTCCTTTTTTATCTGTTTGTTTATTCAGGTTTTCTATAATTGACATTTAATTTGCTCCATTTTCAAAATTATATCTTTTACTATATACAAAAAAAATTAAAATTTATCAATGTTTAATTCTTTAATAAGCCGAGCCAGATAAGTTCGTTGTATATCCAGCGTTTTTGCCGATTTTGTCTGATTCCAATTGTTTTTTTCCAAAATTTCAACAATATACTGTTTTTTAAAATCATTAATTGCATCTTTTAAATTTTTGTTTTTACCTTTTTCATCCTGATTCAAGGCAATATGATCGGCATCTATTAAATTATCACAACTTAATACCACTGCTCTTTCTATCACATTCTGGAGTTCCCTTATGTTACCGGGCCAATCGTATTGCATTAGTAGTTCAATGACTTTTCCTGTGAATCCTTTTATATTTTTATTATTTTTAATGTTATATATTCCCAAATAGTATTCAGCAAGCAATATTATATCTTTCTTTCGTTCTCTTAACGGCGGTAATGTTATTGGCACAACATTCAACCTGTAAAACAAATCTTCCCTGAAACGGCTGGTTTTAATCAAATTAATCAGGTTTTTATTTGTTGCTGCTATTATCCTTACATCGGTTTTTAATGTTTCGGCGCCGCCGATCTGCTCGTATTCTTTAAATTGTAAAACTCTCAATAATTTTGACTGTAATTGCAGACTTAGTTCGCCTATTTCATCAAGGAAAATAACACCGCCGTTTGCCTGGCCGAATTTGCCTGCATAATCATCAGAAGCATCGGTAAAGGCTCCCTTTTTATGCCCAAAAAGTTCGTTTTCCATTAATTGATCCGGGATTGCGGAGCAATTAATAACTACAAAATGATTAATTTTCCTTTTGCTGCTGTTATATATAAATCTGGCTAAAAGTTCTTTACCTGTACCGCTTTCTCCATATATTAAGACACTTGCATCAGATGATGCAACCATTTTGGCTTTATCCAATGTTTGAACCAGTGCTTCACTATTGCCTATGATCTCCCACTCATTCATCAAAAAAGCCTTAATTATTTTTTATTAAAAATGCAAACAGTAATTAATCGTTTTTATTTTTATATTTTAAGGCATCACCTATGGTATAGCTTGAATCTTCATTGCTGTCGTGCATGAAATTTTCAACCTTTTCCCTTTCTTCTTTTCTCTGGTATTCCTTGATGCTTACATTGATTTTTCTTTTTCTTAAATCAAGGTTTGTTATAACGGCCTGTATTTTATCCCCAGCCTTGAATTTATTTTTCAGTTGATCCATAAGGTCCTGTTTCCTTGCCACTCCGACATGAACTAATGGAATGAAAGTCGATATTTCATCCGTTATTTTGACATATAATCCTTTTTCATATTCAATTTTCTCAATTTCACATTCAATGATATCACCATTTTTGTATTTTTCCCTGATTTCGTTCCATGGATCTGTCGATAATTGTTTTAAGCTAACTTTGATTTTTTGTTTGGCGGTATCAAATTGTATTACAACCGTTTCAATTTCATCGCCGACATTATATAGTTTATGGGGATTTTTAATTGTTTCTGTCCATGATATGTCATCTATATGAAGCAAAGCATCGATACCTTCTTCAAGCTCAATAAAAAATCCGAATGTTGTGATGTTTTTTATTTTTCCCTTAACTTTTGATCCTACCTTATATTTGTCTTTTGCTTCTTCCCATGGATTGTTTAATAAATGCTTCAGACTTAAACTTACTTTTTTATTCTCTTTGTCAATTTTAATGATTTTTAATTCTACTTTTTGACCGACTTTTAATAATTCGGCAGGATTATTGATTTTTTTTATCCATGACATGTCGGAAATATGAAGCAGCCCTTCGATTCCATCGATTATTTTAACAAATGCACCGTAAGTTACCAGTGAAACAACCGTACCATTGACCGTATCATTTTCATTGAATTGTTCTGAAAATTTGATCCATGGATCTTCCTGGAGTTGTTTTAAGCCAACGGTTAATTTTTTTGTCTCCTTGTTTAAGGATAGTATTTTGACTTCTATCTCCTGCCCGATTTTCAGAATATTATCTATTCTTGACAATCTGTCCCATGAAGCATCCTTAATCCTCAACAATGCATCAACTGACCCCAAGTCTATAAAAGCACCGAAATCTGTCAAGCTCTTAACGGTTCCCTTGACTACATCTCCTTCATTACGTTCTTCAAAAAAGGTTTTTCGCTGTATATTATTTTCTTCCATGAGGAATTTTTTCCTGTTGCCGGTAAATTCATCATCGTTTTTACCATATCTGGATTTTTGTTGATCATAATCCATCAGATTCAAGCGTTCTATATAAAAGCTGATTTCTTTGTTTAAATAGTTATCAATACTTTCATTGTTTTCAAGGCCGAAAAGACTCAATGGAATAAATCCTTTGATGCTTTTGTGTTCAACAATTACTCCACTTTTATTGATATCCTTTACGACACCCTTAATGAGCTCTCTTTCTTTATATGCTTTTTTTAATTCTTTTTTATTGTTTATGTTGTCTATTATTTTTTTTGAAACTACAGGTTCTCCGGCCTTTCCTTCAAGCCTGATCAGATATAAATCAACTTCATCACCAATTTTCGGTAATATTTCAAATTCAGTTGTTGATATCTTTGCTTCAGATTTATAACCAAAATCTAAAAAAACTATATCTTCATTGATATCTATCACTTTTGCCTTTATAATGCTGTTTTCATGAAAATCTTTGAAGCTGGCCTTATAGGCTTTTTCAAAATCAAAATCATTATTGTTGGCTATTATAAATTTATCCTTCATGTCGTTCCTCATTATTAATTATTATATTCATAATTTTAAATACTACCTCATCCGTTTTAAGGTTTGTAGTATCGATATAAATCGCATCATTGGCTAATTTTAAGGCGCCGAATTCCTTGTTTTTGTCATTTTCATCCCTTTTTATTATGGCTGCCTTAATTTCATCAAGGGTCATATCAAGAGTTTTTTCTTTAAATCTCCTCAATGTTCTTTCTTCAACTGTCGCATCAATGTAAAATTTATAATCCGCATTTGGAAAAACAACAGTACCAATATCCCTGCCGTCCATGATTACCGATTTGCCGGCAGCATAGTCATTCAGCACAAAATTAACTTTTTCCCTTACATTAATTATACTGGAAACCGGCGAGACATTTAAGGTGACTTCATTACCTCTAATACAATCAGTTAAATCATTATTATTAATAAAAATTCTACCGGAATTTAATTTTATCTTAATATTATTCAGCAATTTATCGATTTGATCATAATCTTCTATTTTTATATTACTGTCAAGAATTATTTTTGTTATTGCCCTATAAATAGCACCGGAATCAATGTATTCGATCCCGAGCTTTTCAGCAATTATTTTGGCAATTGTGCTTTTCCCGGCTCCGGCAGGTCCGTCAAGAGCTATAATAACTTTTTTCAAAATCAGTTCCCTTGGTTTGTTTTAAAATATTGTCAGGATTTTGCAGTTTAAACATTTTTTACATTGATTTGTCAAGAAAATTAAATGCCAGTTTGAATAAATTGGCAGTGCATATCACTTATTTTGCTTGGCAATGCCTTCCAGTTTGTCAAGATAATTGTTAATTATCTGTTTGTATTCAAGAGGTATTTTTTCCTGATCAAATACAAGCCCTATGCCAAAAATATCTTTTCGGCCTTCTATCGCTTCATTTCTGACAATATCTCCTTCAATTGATAATTTTAGGTTTTCCTTCAATACACTTAGGATTAATTC
>JBJKSS010000153.1:0-3782 GCA_046703745.1 Spirochaetota bacterium | reverse complement strand
CTTATTGCGAGGAAGCTGGGCGGAAACCTTTTTGCACAGGTACTTGCTTCTACGGCAGTGGCATTGAGTCCGTATGTAATAATTATAAGCGGGTTTTATTCGATGAATATCTTCGAGCTCCTCATCATGACGGCTCTGTCCCTCGTGCTTGTTGAAATCATCAAAAACAACAGGCCGAAACTCTGGATAGCCGTCGGCATTTTGGTCGGTCTGGGGCTTGAAAACAAATACACTATGGCGTTGTACGTCGTTACAATAATAATCGGTTTGCTCTTCGCACCCCACAGGAAAGTTTTTTTAAATGGCTGGTTCTGGCTTGCCGGAGCGATCGCTGTTGTTCTTTTCATCCCGAATTTTGTCTGGGAGATAAGGCACCACTTCATATTCCTCGAATTCTCAAGGAATGCGGACAGGCTTGTCTACTATCATCAGCTGCCCTTTACGGCCTTTTTTAACCAGGTAAACCTCATGGGCTTCAGCAAATATGCTATTCTCATAACCGGCCTTTATTTTTTCATTGCCGGGAATGAAGGCAAAAAATACCGGGTTTTCGGTATATCGTATTTTTTGCTGCTGGTGATTTTTTTCTTTGCATTCTCGGGCAGGGCAGACAGGATGGCAGGTATTTTCCCGGTTCTGCTTGCAGGCGGCTCGGTTTTGCTTGGCCTGATCCTCGGAAAAATGAAGAGCAATACGGGACAAACCGCTGTTAGAACCTCTATATTCACAACCATGATCTTCCTCAGTCTCGGTGCTATCCCGATAGTGTGCCCTGTAATGCCGAAAAAAATGCTTGCCGGTTATACACGGCTTATCGGCTACAGTAGACTTTCGCAGGATCCGGCCCAGGGCGGCGGGAATTTGCTGCCCCAGTTATTCGCACAGAGGTGCGGCTGGGATGAATACGTCAGCGGGGTTGCAAAAATATATAATGGTCTTTCTCCTGAAGACAAAAAGGATGCGGCGATTTTCTCAAGTGATTACGGCAGATGCGCCTCAATCGATCTTCTTGGAAAAAAGTACAGTCTTCCCCTGACCATCGGCGCCCACAACAACTATTATCTGTGGGGATACGGCAGTAATTCATGCAAAACTTTGATTGTGCTTGGAGATACTTGGAAGGAATTCGACATTAAGGGTTATTACAGTGATGTTAAAAAAATCGGCGAAGTGACCTGCGGCGAATACGGCGTTTCCTGGATGAGGAACGTGCCGGTTTATCTCTGCAAGGATCCGGTTGAAGGTATAAGTAAAATTTGGGAGAAGGCGAAGGCGATTTTTTGATTGATCGTGTTTATTACTCAAATCAACCATTAATACTTTACACTTCCCGATTTAAATATTATTCTGGACAGCAAGTTAAATTTAAAGGGAGCCTTCCATGAAAATATTCAGCGCAAGGCATATCATGCTTTTAACACTGTCGCTCTTTCTTGTCATTTCCGTCTATTTTTTTCTGAAGATGAAAAAGGAGCCGATCAGTATGATTCTGCCGCAGAAAACAGGCCGGGATTATTCGCAGGCTGTTTTCATGCCGATCCCCTCATGTGCCTGGCAGAGGGACATAGCTGCCGGCGGTTACATCGACGGTGCACCGGTCGGAGGGTTCGGTGCTGGAACGATCACGATGAACTATAACGGTACCTTTTACAAGGGAAGGCTTGATATCGGGAGCAACGACAGGGACACGGATAGTTCCTGCGGATTCTACATCTATCAGAAACCGGCAGGGCACAGGTCTTCGGTCAAAAGGCTCACAGGAGATTCGCTTGGGCCTGATCAGGCGAAATATTATGCGCTCTTCCCGAAATCCTGGGTGGATTATTACGGCCCGGACTTTACCGTCAAGGCAAGGATGAAGCAGTTTAGTCCTATAATCCCCAATGATTACCAGCGGTCGAGCTATCCCGTAGGAATCTATATCTGGGAACTGTACAATCCTTCGGACGCGCCCTGTGAAGCCGGCATAATGCTTGCATGGAACAACGATTTCGGAGGAAGTTATGCGCGAACATTTCAATCCGGCGACATGAAGGGAATAATTTTGGGAAGAAAAAAGGCCGATAATGCTGCTACAGAAAACCAGGGAGAATTCACAATTGCTGCACAGGGGTCAACCGATGTGATTGTTACCTGCCGTTCCGCTTCGAATACAAACAAAATCAAATCTGATTTTTCGGACGACGGTGAGCTGAATAACAAAACGGGGAATGATTCCAAAGGCGCAGCAGCATTCAAAATAAACCTTGCTCCCGGCGAGATCGCAAGGATCCCGGTTGTGCTTGCGTGGGACATTCCGGTTACAGGAACATCAAACAGGTGGTACAGGGAATACACGAGATATTTCGGACGATCGGGGCTTAATTCCCAAAAGATAGCGGAAGAGGCATTGAATAACTATAAGGCTTGGGAAAAATCGGTGGATGCCTGGCAGAATGAAATCATCAACAACCCGAAATATCCGGACTGGCTCAAAACTTCAATGTTTAACGAACTTTACTATTATTTTGCAGGCGGCACAATCTGGGAAGCCGGCGCCGCATCCGGGCAGCCCGATGATCCGAATGAGAATATGTTCAGCCACCTGGAGTGTTTTGAATACCTGTTTTACGGAACGTCTGACGTAAGGTTTTACGGCTCATGGCCGCTGATCCTCTACTGGCCGGAGCTGGACAAACAAGCGGTGAGGCAGTTCAGCGACAGCGTCGTGAATCACGGCAAGGGAAGGCCCGATGCAATAGGCACATGCGCCCATGATTTCGGATCGGTCAATACGGTTTTCAGGCAGTGGAACGCTTACGGCTACAGGGATTCAACACAATGGAAGGATCTAAACTCCAAGCTTGTTTTAATGGTTTACCGCGACTGGGAACTGACAGGCAAAAGCGACAAGGCGTTCCTTGATTACTGTTTTGATTCCGTAAAAAAATCTATGGATGATGTCGAAAAACAGGACGTTGACGGTGACGGGCTGCCTGACTCCAACGGCATTGATCAGACCTACGACGACATGGATCTATTCGGCAATACTGCATATTGCGGGAGCCTCTTCCTGGCAGCCTGCCTTGCCGCGAAGGAAATTGCAATAGCCGAGAATGATTCGCAAGATGCAGAAAAATACGGGGCATGGTATGAAAAGGGAAAAAGAAACTTTGAATCAAAACTCTGGAACGGCTCGTATTACAGGATCGACACAGGCAGCAAGGACACGGAAAGGATCATGAGCGACCAGCTTTGTGGTGAATGGTATGCAAAGGCAACGGGCCTGGGCGATATACTCGACTCCGGCAGGGTTAAATCCTCGCTTGAAAAAATTTATGAATATAATTTTAAAAAATTCGACAACGGACAGCACGGCGTTGTGAATGTCATGTTGAGCAGCGGGAAAATCGACACGGCCAGCATGCAGACGAGGGAAATGTGGATCGGCACGGCGTGGAGCGTAGTTGCTGCCATGTATCAGGAAGGATTGCCCGCAGAGGCGAATGAAATAGGCTATAGCCTTTATAATACGATTTACAACAAAGGCGAATTCCAGTTCAGGACGCCTGAAGCGTTCCAAACCGGATTGTCCAATGTGCGGGCACCTTATTATATGCGCGCAAACGCTGTCTGGGCGGTTAAGCATGCGATCGATATCAGTGTGAAATAATTTTTTTTTATAATCATTCTACACCAAACGTATTGCTAAAACCGGGAAATTTTTATAGTATGCAGCTCCAATATAGAACACGGGACACCCAATGATATAAATTTCACACATAAAAAAATCCTATGGTGAG
>JBJKSS010000152.1:0-7120 GCA_046703745.1 Spirochaetota bacterium | reverse complement strand
CCGACGATTTTTGATGCGATGCCCGTGTAATTCTCCGGTTTGATTTCGAGGAGGCGCTTTTTTAATTCATCGCTGACAGCGAGTTTTTTCGCAAGCCCGTGGAAATCTTCAAGCGTGACTTTTTTCCCCCGCGTGGCTTCCCTTAAAAGTTCATAGGGTTTTTCCACGCCGGCGCTTCTTAGAATATTCTGGTATGCTTCGGCTATCACTTCGGGAGTGTTGTTGAGTTCGTCCAGCATTGTGTCCCTGTTTACCTCGATCTTGCTTAAGCCTTTCAGTATGGAGGAATAGGCGATGAGCGAGTGTGCGAATGCGGTGCCGATGTTTCTTAAGACTGTCGAGTCGCTTAAGTCCCTCTGGAGCCTTGATATGGACAGTTTTGATGAGAAAAATGCAAGCAATGCGTTTGCAATGCCGAGGTTGCCTTCTGCATTCTCAAAGTCTATGGGGTTGACCTTATGTGGCATTGCAGACGAGCCGATCTCCCCCTTCACGGGCCTCTGTTTTATCCAGCCGTCTGAGATGTATCTCCAGGTGTCCTGGCAGAAATCCGTCAGGATAGTATTGATTCTCTTGATGCTGTCGAAGACACGTGCCATGCTGTCATGCGGCTCGATCTGGGTTGTGACCCTGTTGTGGGCGAATGCAATGGGGTTTCGCGAGGAATACTTCGCTGGCCGGGACGAATCCGATTTTTCGATCAGGTCTATGAGCCCCCTTGTGAATCCCTGCCAGTCTGTATCTGCGAAAACCACATGGTGGGCATTGTAATTTCCTGTTGCCCCGTTAAGCTTCAACAAGAGCGGTATTTCTTTCAATGATTTGATTTCTTCCTTGATACGGGATGCGAACACGAGCATCTCCTTGCCGAAAGTCGTCGGACTTGCAGGCTGCCCGTGTGTCCGTGCGAGCATCGGGGTATCCCTGTGATTGACGGAAAGTTTGTATATTTCATCGTAGACATTGATCAATTCGTTGTAAACAATCCTGTTAAACCCGTCCTTTAACATTAAAGAATACGAAATATTGTTTATATCCTCGCTTGTCAGGCAAAAATGAACCATCTCGGACAAATCCTTTAAGGAAGTGTCTTTCAGTTTGAGCTTGATGAAATATTCGACAGCCTTCATGTCATGGTTTGTCGCAGGTATATCGTTAAAACCTTTTGTCTCGATCTTCTTTACGGTTTCGGCGTCTTCATCAGTCATGTTCGTAATTTCATTCAGGAGCTTTATTTCTTCATTTGAAAGTTTTCTCATGCCGGTCTGTCCGGTTTGGGAAAGCATGATGAAATATTTTATTTCGGTGAATACCCTGTACCTGATCAGCGCCTTTTCGCTGAAGTATTCCGACAATTGTCCGGTCTTGTTTTTGTACCTGCCGTCGATCGGCGATATTGAATTTATGGACATAGCTAAACCTGCCTGCTGCTGTTTTGGAGCCGTAATGCCTGAAGATATTCCGGCATACGGCGTTAAATCGTTTATATAATACTACACCGTTTAACTATTGTAAATATCAGTGTTTGATTATTAATCTGAATTTCCAGTCATAAAAGCATGCCTGCTTGTGAAAACAATAAATCGATTGCTTTTGTCCACAAAAACCGTTAATTAACCTGTCCGGGGGTATTTACCAATTCTTTACCATTGTTGGAAAAAAATTGATAAAACCTTTCATTTAAGATATATTCTAAAATATAATTAATTGTTAATTTGAAAACAAGAGGAGTGGATTATGTTAAAGAAATCTAGCGGATTTATATTTATGTTCTTGCTTTTTTTGACCGGATGCATGACGGATAAAATCCCGCCGGAAATAAATTATATCCAGCATAATGCTGTTATAAGCCCTAACGGAGACGGGGTGCAGGATGAGCTTGTCTTTGATCTGAGTATAAAGGATACCTCGGATGTCAAGTACTGGAAGCTTGAAATATTCAACGAAAAAAATGAAATAGTCAAGGTTTTCACAAGCGGCGGTACACTGGAAGAGGCTTTGAAAAAAATTTTCTTTAAAAAGGGCAGCGTCGAAATCCCCGAGCAGATAAAATGGGACGGAACGGATAATAACGGCAAGCCGCTGCCGGACGGCAAGTATGGATTCAGGTTCGTGGCAATGGATGGGGACAAGAATGTAACACCGAATGATGCGGTTACCGGAACCGTGATAATTGATACCAAAAAGCCGGAAGTTAAAACAACCGTCGGCAACAAGCTTTTCAATCCTACGAATGAAAGCGACAAGAATGTTTTGAATATTGACATAAATATCATCCAGGCAAATGTTAAAAACAAGGTGCTGGATGCAGATTTCAGGCAAATCTGGTATGTAGATATCATAAATGCGAAGGGAGATGTTGTCAGAAGATATCAGTATACCGACAAGGGAGAATATAAAATTGCCTGGGATGGCAGGGATGACAAGGGCGACAGGGTTCCGGACGGCGCATATAAGGTAAAGGTTTATTCAACCAACAGCGGCGGCACTTATTGGGAACAGGTTGTTTCCGATATAGTGATTGACTCAAAACCCACGCCGGTCAAGGTAAGTGCTTCGGAAGAATACTTTTCTCCAAACGGCGACGGTGTCAGGGACACGGTGACTTTTTCTTTTGATGTTCCTGTCAAGAATAATTTTTTAAACTGGACAATGGATATTTTAAACAGCAAGGGTAAATCCGTTAAGTCTTATTCAGGTGATTCAATACCTTCTCCCATTACCTGGGACGGCAGGGATGATTCCAAAAATGTATTGCCTGAAGATACATACAAGGCCGTTTTCAAGGCGAATTACGCAAACGGGAACGCACCGGGCAGTGAATCCAAACCATTCACGCTTGATGTGACAGAGCCTACTGCAAGCGTGACCCTTTCGTCTGATATTTTCAGTCCGGGCAGCAACGGCCCCCAGGATCAGCTTACAATATTGCAGAATACATCCAAGAAGGGGGATTGGAAAGGGACAATCTACGATGAAAAGGGAAATGTTGTCAAAACATTTATATGGGAGTCCCAGCCGCCGAAAAAAATCGATTGGGACGGCAAGGATAACAACAATAACACCGTAAAGGACGGTGTTTATTACTACCAGCTTACTGCTGTGGATTATGCCGGAAATCCCTATAAATCCGAGAAGATGAAAACAAGGGTATATACTGCCGAAATTCCGGCATCGATAATTCCAAAATTCGATTATTTTGCACCGGGGCAGGACAGTCTGGTTAAAAATGAGGTTTTTGAATTAAAATATATTCCGTCAAAGGAAAATCCGGCAACAGACTGGAAGCTTGTGATCAATAACAGTACGGACAAACCGGTTTACGAGACGGATAAAACCGGGGATGTGCCGCCGACAATTGACTGGGATGGTATGACGTCTGCCAACAAATATATCACAGGTGGAAGTTATTATGCAGTGTTTACCATAAATTTTAAAGCCGGGACAACAACGAGTGCAAAATCAAAGGTGTTTTATGCCGATCTTGAGCCGCCTGTAGTCAAATTTACTACAGAACCCAAGTATTTTTCTCCCGATGATGATGGAAGTAATGATACCTTAAACATGCAGTTAAAGCTCGATGATCCTTCAGGAATAAAAAACTGGAAGATTTCAATACTCGATCCCTTTACAAAGAATGATTTCAAAACTTTCAGCGGAGACGGCAATCCGCCCGAATCATTGACATGGGACGGGAAAAGCACAACCGGGGAACTTGTAGAAAGCGCCCAGGATTATCCGGTAAAAATAAATGCAGAAGATAACGTCGGGAACAAGATTGAAAAAATGGTCGATCCGATCATGATAGATATCCTTATAGAAAAACTGCCTGACGGCAGGCTGAAAGTAAGGGTAAGCAATATCAAATTTATGCCGGACAGCCCGCAGATGACATTCGATCCGAAAAACAGGGAAGTTCTTGATTTGCTTGCAAAGGCATTGAACAAGTATCCCCAGCATATTATAACCCTCGAAGGGTATGCAAATAAATATGCTGAAAATCTTAATGAAACGGCTGCAAAGGATCTTTCTTTAAAAAGGGCACAAACGGTTGTAAGGGAGCTCTCAAAAAGGGGCGTTAAAACAAACAGGATGAAAATTGTCGGAAGAGGCTTTGATAATCCGATTATTCCTTTGAAACCTCATATGAGCAAGGAAGAGCAGCAGGAAATGGAAAAAAACAGGCGTGTTGAATTTTATCTGGAAAAGAATTAATAAAATTAATAAAAAAAGGGCTTTTTTTAAAAGCCCTTTTTTTTTCAAAAATTATATTTATTCAAAAACTTTTATTGACATTATAATATTAAAATTATATCCTGTCCTTTAAGTTCTATTATAGTTTTATATTTTGGATATAAATTATCTTTTTCCCTTTCAGTATTCAAAATAAAGCTGATGATAGGAATGGTTTATCGTAGATAAACGCGAAATATTTTTTTTATTTTTTTTCTGGGGCATAATAATGTCTAAAAAAGTTTATGTAGGTAATTTAAGCTACAACACAAATGAAAGCAGTTTAAATGAGTTATTTTCGCAGTATGGCGAGGTCTCATCTTTAAACTTGATTATTGACAAAATCACGGGTAGATCCAAGGGCTTTGCATTCGTAGAAATGGCTTCCGAAGATGCTGCGACACAGATAATTAATGAGCTTAATGGCAAGGATTTTGAGGGAAGAAAATTGAAAGTCAATGCTGCGTTTGACAAGCAAGACAGGCCTAACAATAACAGAAGGTTTAACAATAAAGGATTCCGGAAAGAAAGATATTGATTGATGTCGTTTTTTTAAAATCCCGTACGATTTTTTATAATTTAAAATTATTAAATGGTACGGGATTCTGAATGCTTCTTAATTTCAAAATAATCATTTTATTTAAATATAATTATAATAATTATATTTAATGCTTCTTTTTAAAAATCTGCAAAAATATCATAAAACATCACAAATCATTGAATATTTTTATTTACTTCTACTTTTATTATTATATAATCACCCGGTTAAAAATCTTGATATGCAAGGGGGATTTAATGTCTTTGTATAAAAATGCCAGCAGGCAGGCATTCTTGTTAATATTGCCGGCATTAATTGCGATGTTGTTTGTGCATGTCATTCCCATTTTCTGGGGAATTCTCATGAGTTTCATTGATTTGAACACATTTAACTTGTCGCGTTTCATGAGTGCACCGTTTGTCGGTTTTAAAAATTTTGTTACTATATTTACGAGCGGTTATGATATCGGGGACAAATTCATACATTCATTCATTAATATCCTGCTTTACGGTTTTATTGTAATGCCTATAGGATTTGTTATCTCGCTTGCCGTGGCGCTTTTGCTAAACCAGAAGCTTTATTTGCGTACCATAGCCAGGGGGTTGATATTACTGCCTTATCTGACTCCAGATTCGGTTATGTACAATGTCTGGAGGTTTATATTCCAGTCAAGAACCGGCTTGTTGAATACCTATCTTTATTATTTAGGCATTATAAAAGAACCGATAATATGGCTCGTCGGAGACAGGGCATTATATGCTGTTGTTATTGCATCAATCTGGAAAGGCTGGCCGTATTCTGCACTGGTATTGCTTGCAGGTCTGCAGAATATTCCGAAAGACCTTTATGAAGCCGCAACCATCGATGGTGCAAGTGTGTGGCAGAGGTTTTACAAGATAACAATGCCGATGTTGTGGCCCGTATGCAGGACCCTCCTTGTACTCGGTTTTATCTGGAATTTTCATTCTTACAACCAGTTTTATGTTATGCTGGGCGGGGACACCTCGGCAAGGGCTGTTATCCCGGCTCTCGTAATCCAGCGTGAGGCATTTACAAACATGTTGTATGGTATTGGTTCGGCCATGGCGACAGTTATGCTTATTGTTATATTTGCCCTATCATTTTTTATGATAGTAAAGCGTAAGGAGGAGAGAAGATGAAGGCAAACAAAAAAACAACCTTTGCTGATGGGGAGGTTAGTCATATTATGCAGGAAAACAAACTTTTATCGGATAAAGAAAAGAAGATTGCAAAGACAAGAGCAAAAATATTTAAAATTTCAACTTCGGTCTTTCTTCATTTTTTGCTTTTGATTGTACTGGCAGCGGTACTTATACCTTATCTCTGGATGGTTTCAGGATCATTTAAGTCATCAATCGAACTTCAGACAGCGAATTTTCTTGATCCCAACCCGTTGAACAGGCCCAAATGGATTCCCAAGAAGATAACATTTGAACATTATAACATCATCGGGCACAGAAGGGTTCCTATTTTAAATTTTTTGGGCAACAGTCTTATCATGGCATTCGGGACAACAACACTCTGTATATTCTTGAGTATGCTTGCAAGTTATGCCCTGTCACGCATGAGGTTCGGGTGGAAAAAAACATACGAAGTTGCTCTTTATTCAACCCAGATGTTCCCGGGTATTTCATTTTTGATTCCATATTTCGTGCTGTTCCTTTATATGAACCGATATCTCGGCATCCCGATGCAGAATACGTATCACGGGATGATTATAACCTATGCAACTTTTGCCCTGCCGTTCTCAATACTCATGATGAGGAATTACCTTGACTCCATCCCGGTGGAGATCGATGAGCAGGCAATGATAGACGGCTGCAACAAGCTGCAAATTATTTTCAGGATAATATTCCCGCTGTCCCTGCCGGGTATGGTTTCTGTCGGGATTTTTTCATTCATAATGTCGTGGAACGAAATGCTTTTCGCATCGGTTTTGACGAATGCAAGGATAAGGCCGGTATCACTTTGGTTGATGGATTTTATAACAATAAACACGGCAGACTGGGGGGGAATGCTTGCCGCGTGCGTTATAGTAACCATACCGGTTTTAATCATTTTTATTTTCTTCCAGAAATATATTGTGGAAGGAATGGCGAGCTCTTCGGTTAAGGGTTAAAGATTTTTTAAAAAAATAAAAAGGCTGTCTGAAAATGGCAGCCCTTTTATTACGTGTCAGATTAATCCCCGTTGAGCCAGGTTATTGTAAACGCCTTTCATGAATCCGTCCCTGTTTTTGGTTATTATTTTGGTGAAATTGGGTTTCAAGACAAGACTGTTGATTATCCTGCCTGAAAGATTTTGGAAAGTATATTTTTTGCCTTTTTT
>JBJKSS010000151.1:0-5901 GCA_046703745.1 Spirochaetota bacterium | reverse complement strand
AATAAATAGTCTGCATTTTCAATCAGATCGTGATTATAAAAAAAGCCGCCCGGTTGTTTCAGGCAGCTTTAGATCAATACAATTTACCTTATGCAATTTTAACTGATATCTCTTTTGTTTTCTGCTCTTCCCTTTTCGGGAGGGTTAATATAAGGGTTCCTTTAGTCAACTCCGCATTGATTTTGTCGGCGTCGACAACCTTGTTCAGGTTGAATGCCCTTTTATATCCGACAAATCCCATTTCTTCCCTGACAACCCTGTATTTCGCATCCGGCTTCTTGCTGTTTTCCCCGACAACTGTCAGGATATCTTTTTCAACATTTATTTTTATATCATCCTTTTCAATGCCGGGCATATCGAAAATGATTTCATATTTCGAATCATCTTCGTAGATATCGCATAACGGCTCAACGAAATTATATCCTCTGGTGGATTCGAGTCGTTCCTCTTTTTCCTTTTTTGTAATATCCATACCACACCTCCTTATTTAATGTTTATTGATACGGGTTTTGTTTCCGGCGATTTCGGAATTTTAACCAACAAAATCCCGTTTTTAAGTTCTGCTTCAATCTTGTCCGCATCCACTCTCTCCTGAAGCATTATATTTTTTTCAAATTTACCGGTAAATCTTTCCTCAAGGTGAGTGCTTCCTTTTTCCCTTTCGGCCCTTTTAATCTCTCCATTGATCTTCAATGAATTGTCCTTGATCGTGATCTTTACATCATCCTTCTCAATACCGGGAAGCGCAACGGATGCCACATATTCATCCTCGTTTTCATAAAGATTTACCCCCGGATATCTTGACTTTCTTACCCTGTAATCACTGAACAGGAATTCATCCAGTTCATCCTGAAGTCGATACAAATCATCAAAAATTGATGCTAACATATTTGTCCCCCTTTTTATTTAATTGTTATTTGTTTTGCTTTTGAATTTTCTTTTTTATGCAAAACAAGTTTTAAAATGCCGTTTTTCAATTCGGCATTGATTTTTCCCGGATCGGCACCTTCCACATAAAAACTTCGCGTAAAGCTTCCTTCGCTTCTTTCATAACTTGCATTCCTTGCTTTCTCATTTTTATGTTCCTTTACACGGTTCCAGCCTATCGTCAGATAATCATTCTTCAAAGAAACCTTGATCTCATCCTTTTTGATTCCAGGAACTTCAAGCTCAAGTTCATATCTGTCTTCCAGTTCCTCAAAATCACATTTACCGTTGAGGATTTTTTTCATTTCCGACGGATAGCTGATTTTAAACCAGTCGTCATTGAATACGGAAGGAACATCCCTCCAGAAATCCTTGAATTTTGCCAGGCTTTTATTACTCATACTTAACCTCCTGATTTTTATTTAACCCAATAATATTAAAGCAGAAACCATGCCAATTAAATTTTTAAAAAACAAGGCCTATTTAAGCGGTTAAAATTATATTTTTTGTTGTTTTTATTGGGGAAAATTAAAATTTTTTTCAAAAATTGCATACGATTAGGAAAAGTCAAAATTTAATCGGCAAAAAAATCATCAAAGGAAATTTAAAGAGGGTAATAATTATACACACATTGTTTTTTATAAGGGCATTTTGAATAAATTTTTCATACCTTGAAATTGATATAAAATTAAATCCTGATAAATTTTATACTTTTATCAAAATTCAGATGAGAAAATTCAGATTTTATCCATATCCATCAATAACAAGACTGGCTGTTTAAACAAGGGGTTGCAACCCCTTGTTTCCATAATATAGTAGATAGTATTATTTCAGCATTAATTTAAAAAAGAATTAATCGATTGGATTGTTATTTTCATCAACTTTTAAAACAAGCGGCTTGAAATTCCTTGCTTCGCTTTCTTCCATTTCAGCATAAGTGATGATTATTACCCTGTCGCCCTTATAACCCTTTCTGGCAGCAGGACCATTGAGCATGATCTCCTTCGAACCGCGTTTTGACTTTATTATATAGGTTTCGAGCCTTTCCCCGTTATTCAAATTAACAACCTGCACCTTTTCATATTCATGCATGTTGGCTCTTTCAATCAACTCTTCATCAATCGAAATACTTCCTTCATACTCGAGGAATGTGTCAGTAATCGTGGCCCTGTGTATTTTGGATTTCATCATTGTCAAAAGCATATTTTCTCTCCGATTATAAAATTGTCTATAAGTCTTGTTTTCCCGAAGAATACGGCAATGGCGGTTATATTTCCATCGGCGGCAGTGTCTGCATCTTCCATGTTTTCATTGACAATTTTTACATAATCGATTACAGCGGTCTTAACTTTTTTAATATTATTCTCAATTGCGCCAATAATAACCCCGGCCCTTCTTTCGCCATTCTCAATCAAATCAACGGCGAGCTTCAGTGACCGACTCAAGACAAGGGCATCAGACCTTTCTTCATGTGACAGGTATACGTTGCGTGAACTCAATGCCAGCCCGTCATTGTCCCTTACTATATCACACGGGACGATATTTATAGCAAAATTAAGGTCTTTTGTCATCTTTTTAATTATATATAATTGCTGGATGTCCTTTTTACCGAAAAACGCCATGTCAGGGGCGATTATATTGAACAATTTTGATACTATTGTGCAGACCCCCCTGAAATGCCCCGGCCTTTTTGCCCCGCACAGGTTATCCTGAAGCTTGTTTATATCCACAAAAGTCAGGAGGTTGTCCCCGATTATCTCGGGAACCTCGGGATTGAATATCAGGTCAACCCCGGCGCCGGCTGCAAGCGTCTCATCCCTTTTGATGTCGCGCGGATACCTGTTAAAATCTTCGTTGGGACCGAACTGGATTGGATTTACAAATATCGACATGACGGTATAATCGCAATTTTTTTTTGATTCTCTCGCCAGTGCAAGATGCCCTTCATGCAGGGCGCCCATGGTGGGGACAAAGCCGACAGTTTTCCCCTTGCTCCTTACCTCTTTCAAAATCTTACGTACTTCTGTTATAGTCTTTACAGTTGTCATTAAAAATTTTCCTTTGAAAGTTTTTCTATCACTTCATCATCAATTTTATAAGTATGGCTCTCGTCCGGGAATTTGCCGTCTTTAACCTCATCAATGTAACCGGTTATCCCCTTTTTAATCTCATCGCCCACATTTGCAAACACTTTCACGAATTTGATTGACATGTCCTTGTACAATCCCAGGATGTCGTTGATTACAAGCACCTGCCCGTCCGTATATCTTCCCGCACCGATGCCGATTGTGGGAATGGTGAGTTTTTCAGTAATAATCTTTGCGAGTTTTTCCGGAATTTTTTCAAGAACTATTGCGAATGCACCAAGCCTTTCGAGAAGCAGTGCATCTTTAATCAGCCTTTTTGCATCGCCATACCCCCTGCCCTGCACCTTGTATCCGCCGAAAACATTTATGGACTGCGGTGTTAATCCCAGATGCCCCATAACGGGAATTTTTGCAGCGATCAACCCCTTGATTTTATCTGCAATCTCCTCACCGCCTTCGACTTTAACGGCCTCAACACCTGTTTCCTGGATGAGCCTTCCTGCGTTCCTGATGGCTTCCTCCACGCTTACATGATATGTTAAAAAAGGCATATCGGCAATGACGAATGCATCCGGCGCGCCTCTTCTTACAGCCTTGCAGTGGTATATTATATCATCAAGTGTGACCCCAAGAGTATCATGCCTTCCCTGGAAAACCATTCCAAGTGAATCACCAACGAGTATCGAATCAATCCCCGCTTCATTCATAAATCCCGCGGTGGAATAATCATAAGCGGTCAACATGGTAATTTTTTCTTTGCCTTTTTTCTGAAAAAAAATATCGATTGTTTTTTTCAAAATATTTCCCTTTTTATTAATAATACTTTAAAAAAAGTAATTTTGTTTAATTATATAATAGAATTGGGCAATTTAGAACACATATTTTACCAAAAATATACTTGCCTGCTTTGAGGACTATCACTGTCGAATTTTTACAATTTTGCCGACAATCAGGGCAAATAAAAGTATCCAGATAATAATTATCAACACAGCCACGAAATAATTCGGTTTTTTTTTAAAAATCAGCCTTCTTGCCCTTTCCCTGCATTCCGCCATTACCTGCCGAGGAATCATTTTAACTGCAATCAGAATGCCAAGAGGGACAAGTATCAAATCATCAAGCTGGCCAAGTATCGGTATGAAATCAGGTATCAAATCAATTGGACTCAATGCATAGGCTATAACCGCAGCAGCCATTATCTTTGCATACCAGGGAGTTCGGGGATCTCTCACGGCAAGGATCAGGACGAATAATTCACGTTTCATTTTAACGGCACACTTTTTTATTTTATCAATCAAGCCGCCGCTCCTCATGCGAGGTGTTTGGAATATTCTGCGATCTTCGAGCCAAGCCTGTCCGCCAGTTTTTGATTTGCAGGATAAAGAGATTCATAGATATACTTTGCGTCATCCTGATAACTTTTGATCTTTTCCCTTGTCCAGGAAGACGGCGGCTTTTGAAGATTGGAAATCCGGTCGGACAATTTTACCATCCAGATTTCCCTCGGCATTTTTTTTATCCGTTGAATGCTGTCTGGCAGTTGTTTGCCTTTTTCAAGTTTTTTATCCTTCGACAGGGCCAGTACTCCGTCCGCAACATCTTTCCCGAATTTCTCCACAACATCCTCATACGTGGCGTCCGTATCTTCTATCACATCATGAAGAAGGGCACATTGTACGGCAAGATCGATATTCAAATTTTCTTCCCGGTAGATCACGTCCATTATTCCCATGGCCACATCAACGACATGCACAAGGTACGTATATTCCCTGTCTTTTACAAGCTGATCCCCGTGGTGTTCCGCAGCATAGATCAGAGCCTTTCGGAATAAATCCGGGTTTGACGTCATATCAGACAACACCTCCGGGTTTATTGTTATCACCTCTGCCTTTGAGCAGCAACCCGATCAAGAACGGCAGGAAAATAATGCCGTAAATGCCGCATAATACGAATACAAGGAACATATAATTATTCTTGTATGCGACGTAACCGAAGCTTAATGCCCAGAATGTATATACCCAGAATATGAATCCGTAGATGCTCCTGTTTTTCAGATCCATGACAGCATATACCGTCATCAGTAAAAAAAATATACCCCAGCTTAACACGAATGCTCCGACCGACTGCATCATGAACAATGCAAGATGACTGTCCTTGAATGCATTGACAAAATAATCATTTGGCAGAGCCATAAATTGAAGCTTGTAAAAAAAGATCGACAAAACTCCTGCAGTGATAAAAACAAGTGAAAACAAAAACAGGAAAACATTTAAAAATCTTTCTTTCATGACGCTGTTCCTCCAAAACTAATCCGTTTCAAGAATTTCATTTATATTTTTTAATATAATATTTACTGCGGCTGCATTAAAACCATTGGTCATAAGCTTGAGCCTTATTTTATCAAACCTGCCGCTTTCAATCAGCCGCTTTATGCCTGCTTTGTTTTTTATTATAAAACCCTTCGCCGTTTCCTTTTCAACTTCTGCATCACAGAATTCCTTAATTATATCCCTGGCAATTTTATCGTTTATCCCCTTTTCTTTCAGCTTTACAAGGATCAAATTGGGGCCGTTATATTTTGCCCTTGTCAGGTTTTCCGCATAAATTTCCGCATATTGCCGGTCGTTTACAATTTCGTTTGACTCGAGCTTTTTTACAACCTTTTTTACCGTCTCTTTTGTAAAACCTTTTTTAAGCAGTTTTGTTTCTATCATCCAGCAGGTCTGCGGAGAATAATCCAGGAGGCTCAGGGCCTTGTTGTAGGCAGCCTCAAATTTTTCATCAACATCATCGAACAAACTCATTTTTATAAAAATCCGTAACGCATTATTTCAGAAAATTATTGATCCATCTGGGCTGATAGGAATTTCCTTCAGTTGATATGGCT
>JBJKSS010000150.1:0-3499 GCA_046703745.1 Spirochaetota bacterium | reverse complement strand
AGGTTTGTTTTTTATTCTTTTTGAAGCCGTGTGAAGATAAGTCATAATGATTGATCGTGTTTGGGCGCCTTTTTCTGACTGTGACCCAAAACTTACTTTTCTTGCAATAACTGTTGGACGCAGTTCTTTTTCTGCCGTATTAAAGTCATGTTTGATACAAAGTTTTGAACTTCTTCATCATCAAATTCTTTTCCTAAATCCTGTACCACCCGTAACAGGTGGGCATAACAATATTGAATTTTGCAATTTATTTTATTATATCCCCCGTAACGATCTACGACCAAAACACCATTTAAAGCTTCATCTCCGAATCAATTATTGTTCTGTCTTGGTACCCTTCTTTTCTAAAGCCGATTTACATTCCGGGCAAACTTCAGTTTCATTGTATAAATATTCGGCATCATCTGCTGTTTCTAAGGTGTGGATGATCTGAATGCTCCTTCTTTTTCTTTTCTCTTCCGAGAATTTAAGAGTTTTTTAAGGCGCTTGATTTCCTTAGTTAAATCATGAATTTGTATTTCTTTTTCCAGACATTTGCTGCAGGCGTTCATTAATAATCCTGTAGCATTTCTTGAATTTTATTAATATTAATTTAAAAAAAATTCACTTTTTTTACAAAATTTCTCACTAATTACTCAGGGGATACAAAAATAAAAATTTTTAATATTTTCTGTATTGACATAATTCCGGCAAAGTCTTATATAAATATCAAAAAATATGACTTCAAACAAACAATCTGCATTTTTATTGTTTTTTCTTCATCTGGCCAGAATGGCCTTGTTTTCTCAATAATTAAATTCAGCCATATTATTTTTATTCCCATTGAACACGATTTTTGTGAATAATTTAAGGTTATTAAAATGGATCTTAAACTTAAGGACTTGATTAATTTATTGAAATTGCCGGAAAAAAAAATCTTGCGGCTCGTCAAACTTGATGAAATACCTGCCTACAAGATCAGGAACGAATACAGGTTCAACAGGCAGGAAATTATAGAATGGATAGTGAAAAACAAGATTGAAATTTCAAGGAACAATCTCAACCTCCTTGTCCTTGGCAAAATTCCCGTCAGCATAAAAGAGCTTGTCCAGAAAGGCGGGGTCATAACAAAAGTCAAGGGCAGCAATATAGTTGATATAATAAATGATGCCGTTGAAAAAATAAATACTCCCGGTGAAATTTCAAAGGAAAAAATAATCGAGAACCTTCTGGCAAGGGAGGAGATCATGCCCACAAGCATTGGCAAAGGCATAGCCATCCCTCATCCCCGGACCCCGATAATTACCGACATAGATAATGAGCGCATCTCGATATGTTATTTAATGAACGAGTTAAGCTACCATGCAATTGACGGTTTGAACGTGCATACGCTTTTCATCATATTGAGCGCCAACCAGCGAAGGCACCTTGAAATACTCTCTAAAATTTCCTATTTGTGCCAGCAGGATGATTTTATCGGCATGCTGAAATCAAGAGAGGCAAAAAAAGCAATCATCAATTATATTGAAGAGAAAGAAAAATCATGGAACAGATAATCAAACAAATTTTCGGCTCATATTCCTATTTTACCGGATTGGCGGTGATTTTTGCAGGAAGCATACTTTCATCCGTCCTTCCCAAAAAATGCAGGGCTTCGGTTTTCAGTGTATTTACCGGCATCGGCATGATTTTGATCCTGATCCCCGTATTCAGGATTTTAACCGGGGCAAGCGGAGCACTGAGATTTGAATTGCATCTTGCAGACCCTTTGGGCAGCGTTACATTTTTAATGGATCCGTTGTCGGCTTTTTTTTCCGGGGTGATAATCCTTGCAAGCTTTTTTTCGGCAGTTTATTCCATCGGGTACATCAAACCCTATCTTGAAAAAAACAAATCTGCCGGCATCCATTTCCTTTTTTTCGGGATTTTGATCATTTCAATGATGCTTGTGACCGTGTCGCAAAACGCAATGTTTTTCCTGATTTCATGGGAGCTCATGTCACTCTCCTCGTTTTTTCTCGTTTACTTTGAGAATGACAGGGAAGAGGTTGTGCGGGCAAGCATAAATTATCTTGTTTACATGCATGCGGGATTTGTGTTTTTGCTTATCGGTTTCATGCTTGCATCGATACATGCCGGATCGTATGATTTTTCGGCATATAAGGGATCGATTAATTATCTGGTATTTTTGCTGTTTTTCACAGGGTTTGGCATAAAAACGGGGATGGTGCCCTTTCATACCTGGCTGCCCCATGCGCATTCCTCTGCACCGAGCCATGTCTCTGCGGTCATGTCGGGCGTTATGATTAAAACCGGGATTTACGGCATTTTGAGAATGCTTAGCATTATGCAGGACGGCATAAGGCCGTGGATGGCATATACGGTTTTGACTGTCGGGCTTGTAAGCTCGGTGCTGGGCATTTTGTTTTCCGCAAGGGAGAATGATATAAAAAAAATCCTTGCGTATTCTTCAATTGAAAACATCGGCGTAATACTCACTGCAATGGGAGCAGGAATGCTCGGCCTTACTTACGGCAATGTCTATATCGCTTTCATGGGATTTACGGGGATGTTCTTCCACATATTGAACCATTCATTGTTCAAGAGCATGCTGTTTTATTCGATGGGCAGCGTGTATTTAACCACACACACGAGGAACATCGAGAAGCTCGGTGGGCTTGCGAACAAAATGCCCGCCCTGGCTTTTTTAACCCTGATCGGCACCGCGGCAATTTCAGCGCTTCCGCCGTTTAACGGGTTTATCGGGAAATTCATAATTTATTTCGGGCTCTTCAAACTGACGATGATTGAAAATCCCTCGTTGATATTTTTATCGATAACCGCTGTTGCGGTGATGGCGTTCGTCGGAGGATTGTGCATCGTCAGTTTTACCAGGCTCATGTCCATTACTTTCCTGGGAATGCCCCGCAGCAGGGAATCGGAACATGCGGTCAAGCCTTCCGTCATACTGCTTTTTCCTATGGCTGCAATATCATTGATAATCGTTTTCATAGGATTTTTTCCTGGTCGTGTCCTGGAACTTTTGGAAAAACCGGTTGCTGTTTTTGCACAGGATAAATTCATCATGCAGTCATTGGTACAGTTGATGGATAAAATTTCGTTTGCATTTTTTGTATTGACCGTTGTATTTGCATCCATGCTGCTTGTACGGTACCTGCTGACATTCAAGAAGGTAAGGCGGCATTCCACATGGGGATGCGGGTACAGGGGAATCTCACCTAGGATTCAGTACTCTGCGGACAGTTATTCGGGCCAGTACGAGGGGCTGATGAAATTATTTTTTAAAAAGGATGTTCATGGCGGCGCTATAAAACCGAACAATTTGTTTCCCAGGCAGTTTGAATTCAAAAAGAGCGCCTCGGATTATATC
Organism: Spirochaetota bacterium; assembly: GCA_046703745.1. Taxonomy (GTDB): domain Bacteria; phylum Spirochaetota; class GWE2-31-10; order GWE2-31-10; family JAFGQB01; genus CAZHHK01. The sequence continues at coordinate 129 of JBJKSS010000150.1, read as the reverse complement.
GAATATTACATTTTTAACCCTGCCGCAAAATTGATTCTCAGGGCAAGCGGCCTTTTTTCGTGGATACAGAAGGGCAATTTGCAGCAATATATTTTATACGGCCTGATCTTTCTGATCATAGCCATAATC
>JBJKSS010000149.1:0-9099 GCA_046703745.1 Spirochaetota bacterium | reverse complement strand
ATGCATTCCCCCAGGGCATGAATTTTTTCATCGCTTGTCCGGAGCCTGTTGTCTACTATGATCCCCTTGTTGACATAGAGCCCCGATTTTTCGCCGAGCTCCTTGGCAGGTTTGATACCGCAATTAATTATTATTGTGCCGGTATCCAGCATCCTGCCGTCCTTGAAGTCAACCTTTAAATCCCCGTCCCTGGCGACAATATTCGTTGCATACGTGTTCATTATGAATTGAATGCCAATTGCGCTTAACTTGTCCTGAAGATACGATGCCGCCTCCTCGTTGAGCTGCATTTCCATCAGCGAATCCATCAGGTGTGAAACGGTGACTTCCTTTCCCGCCTGGTTAAGCACATAGGAGAGCTCCAGCCCAAGGAGCCCTCCGCCGATAACAAGCACACTTGATTTGTTTTTTATCGACGCCCTGATCTTATTAATATCTGTGAGGTTCCGGAGTACCATGACGCCCGGAAGATCCGACCCTTCAATATTGGGAACAAATGCCCTCGATCCTGCTGCAATGACCAGTTTGTCATATCCGAAAACATTATTTTTGTCCGTGGTAATGATCTGGTTTTTCCTGTCAATTTCGATTACCCTTTCACCCAGAACCGGTTTTATATTATGCGATTTGTACCAGGCATCGTCATTGAGATAAAAATCTTCGACTTCTTCGTCTTTCAAAAGGCCGGCAAGTTTTATCCTGTCATAATTACCTTCCGGCTCATCACCGATTATAGTTATTTCATAAGGGTTTTCAGAAATCAACGACAGCTCTTCGCAAAGCTTGCCGCCCGCCATGCCGCTTCCGATAATAACCAGTTTCTGCATCTAGTCCGCTCCATTTAATCAAAAATTTATTTAAAAAATGCAATATTTATTTTAACAGCCCGGGTATCCCGTCAGTTTCTCGGGAAAACAAGGGGTTTATCTCGGCTACGCTCGGCACAAGTCAACCCCTTGTTTCCTGTAAATTCGCCGGGTTTAGCCCCAAAAAACTGACGTATACATAGTCCGATTGGAAAACTTCCCGGCTAATTTATAAAGCCGGATCCTTTAAAATTTTACCAATTGATTTGCCTTTATTGATAAAAGCCAACAATTAATCGCCGATCAAACTTTAAGGCCAATATAATATTTATTTTTCAAAATGTTAAGCATTTTTAGATTGATATTTACAATTTGATCCCGATCAGCAGGTACGGCCGATCACCTGAATATTTTATCCATTCCGGTAAAAACGGATAATTACAGCTAAAAGGGCACCACCCCATACCCTAAGGCACAGGGTGGGTGGTGATAAAAACGGCAGAATTAATTCACACCGATATAAATTTCTATATCGGCATTTTCGCCCATCATGTTTTCAGCATTATATATTTCAAAATCAGCTGAAAATTTTCTGTTCAGATCCATGTTCCATATCCTGTTCCACATCTCTGGAATTTTTGCCGCTATGTTTCCTTTTTCCCTGAACACACAATAATTTGCTTTTTCAATTATTTTGCAAAACATTCCTTCAGGAACAGGAGAATCATCGCCTGTTTCGCACCCGATCATGAATGAATATTTTCCTTTTTCATTCGATTCATAATCAGTATAAACCGCATAAATCATGTTGTCTCTTTTATCCGGGATTTTACCCATAATGTCATTCCTGAAGAATTCTTCCCAGAGCCTGCTGATGTTGACAAAGTTTTGGGAATTATCTGCCGTCGTTTTAATGCCGATTAGCCTGATTTTTTCAAGACTGGCGTTTTCCATTAGTAACTCCTGATATATTTATTTTATTATGCTGTAGCAAAGCAGTACATAACCTTTTAAATTTTCCGTTGAATTATTCATTACCGAAAAGCATACCACATTAAATTGACAACATTATGTCAGCAGGCTTTTATTCCGGCTCAGTTTTCTGTTCAAATACATACTCTGTTCCACACATGGAAAGCCTCATGATATTAATCATAAAAATCGGGGATTAATTGCCATTTTAATTTTGGTAATCTTAAAATCTGTGGACAAGAGACGAGTGGAATGTTAAAATAGGTAAAAATCATTATGTAATAACCATTGCGCATAACGACCATCGAAGACAAAAGGATTCATATAAACACCATGAACAAATTAATATTTTTTACAATAATTTTTATTTCTATTTTTTTACATTTAAATGCAGCACCCATAATTTTAGATGATAATTTGTCAATAAATGAAATCAAGCCAAATTTATTTATTGTAACACATTCTTATCCCTGGAGCTCAAATTCATTAGTAGCGATAATGGAAAATAATGATGTTTTAATAATAGATACTCCATATACGCCAAAAGCTACTGAATTGGTATTAACCTGGATTAAAAAAAATTATGGGAAAAAAAATATTATTGCCATAAATACTCATTTCCATATTGACAGATTAGGCGGTAATGAAGCATTAATAAATGCCGGGATACCAATATATGGTTCTGATTTAACTATAAAAGAAATAAAAGAAAAGGGACAAAAATCTATCAGCTTGCTAATGAGCTGGATAAAAGACAAGAATATAAAATTTTATTATCAAAATTTTAAATATGTTTTACCAACTAAAATATTTAATTCATCAAAAGGACTGGTATTTAAATTTGGAAATGAAAAAGTAGAAGTAAAATATTATGGCGTTGGGCATTCTGTTGATAACTTAGTCGTATACTTACCCAAAAAGAAAACTATATTTGGGGGATGCATGATATTATCAATGGATGCAAAAAAACCAGGAAATGTGAGTGACGGGAACATAAATGAATGGGAGAAAAATATAAATAAAATAAAAACAAAAAATTATGATTTAATTATTCCCGGGCATGGTAAAGAAGGCGGTTTAGAATTAATAAATCATACAAGAAAAATTTTAGAAAATAACAACTAAATAACAAATTACCAAAAGAGAATACTCGGCTGCATGAGTCGATCATTTACAGGGGGAAGATGCCGCCTTATTTTGGAAGGGTTGGTATAATTTTGTACCAGTCCACTACAATCTGGCATTCCGTAAACCCTTCCTCCATCTTGCTTCCTTTAATGCCGCCTTCAGCACTTATCACTGTGCCGCCTATGGCAACGGTTTTATCCGTTTTGATTTCTTCTTTTGTGTAAATGACTATCTGCGTGTTGTCAAAATCGAGGTATTGCACGATCATTCCCGGCCTGGATTGTATAATGTGCTGCCACATTATGTTTGATATTTTACCATGGAGAATGATTTTTTTGCCGACATAATTACCCAGGCCGGATGCATCGTCAACCCTTATATAATCCTTCATGGCCTTGCAGCCCTCCATTGATAAAATGCAGATTATAACGGCCGATAAAAGTATGATCCTGTTTTCCATAGCTTGGCTCCGGCTGGAATAAATTTCATTTTTTTATAATCACGATATGCCGTTCCTTCTCTTTCATAAGTCCTACCCTTTTGACGGTTGAACCGAACCTGAATTTCCTTCCGGCTTCGTTTAACTCTTCGTTTATTTTTTGCATCGTCCCCTTGTACAGGACATACACGCCGTTCCTGTTAAAAAAATCCTTTGTCATGCCGAGGATTTCATCAATGCTTTTGAATGCCCTGCATGTCACCGCTTCGGTTTTTATAATTTTGCCGGTTACCACATCATTGACAACATTCACATTGTCCATCTGCAGGCATTCCACAGCATTCTTCAAAAACATGGTCTTCTTGACACTTTTGTCGACAAGCACAATTTTTTTATCCCTGAAAACAATCCCAAGGAGAATACCGGGCAGTCCCCCGCCCGACCCGAGGTCGGTTACCGAAGAATACTCCTTGAAAAATTCCCAGCCCGCAAGACAGTCCAGAAAATGATCCGTGATCAGATCACCGGCATCAAGTTTCCTTGAGAATAAATTAAGCTCCGTGTTTTTATCTGTCAGGAAATTCAAATAATTCAAAACGGGGTCAAAAAGGCTGTCTGCCAACCCGGCGGCCCTTATTGAATTTGCAAGCATATCAAGATGTTTTTGTTCAAGCGTGATGATTTTAATACTCCTCTAATTAATCCGATGATGCACGGGCCGGTTCTTTTTTAACGGCGATCTTCAAAAAAAATGCGGCAGCAATAATCGAGACAGCCATCCAGATAATTCCCCAGACAACACTGGGCAGGGGAATTATCTTCGACATCTGGTAAGCATCCGAGCCCCTGACCGTGCGCGTGATCAGATCGTCCTTTATGTCAAGCACGGCATAGAGAATGCTCGTCAGGCCGATGAATTTCAAAAAATAATCATTAATGATTCTCGGGGCCAGGATGCCCATAGCGGCCAGCCCTGCACCGAATACAATGCCGAACATAAACCCGAAAATATACCTTATGTAAAACAGGGTCACAAGGATAACAATGAGCCCTATGACAAATGAGACGGCCTTGTCCGCTTTTGTGCGCGCGGCAACGGCCAGTATCAATCCTCCGAAAATCATGCTGCCCAGATATCCTGCGGGCAGCACCACCAGGGCATTGCCGCCGGAACTGAATGTCTCCCCGCCCTGCATTGGCGACAGCGTAATCATGTGAACCTGCCCGCCGGTTGCCAGTGCGGCAAGGGTGTGACCCAATTCATGAAGCAGTACGACAAAAATTTTTACAGGATAAACTACCGGAGTGTTCCACAGTACGAGGATTATCAAAAACATGCCGACGAGGATAAACACCTGTCTCCAGTCCGTTTGTGATGGTTTTGACATACAGCCTCCCTGTAAATTTTATTAATTAGCCCGATGGGGTCACGGCAGCAGCAGGCCGCGGCTCGCTGCTCCCTGTATCTACAAAACCAGAAATAAGCCGTAATTATCACCGGGAACTTATTAATTATATATTATAATTTTTGATTTATTGACAGAATTTTTTATAAATGTAAAAATTTTTTACTGTGATCTTTTTATACAATACAAATCATGCAAGGATTCAAATCAATCCCGGTTTTATTCGGCTGATTGCTTTTCCCATAATTCCACCCAGTCGACTTACAGGTACCATTTGTCCCAGGTCTCGACATCCCTGCCGCCTTCCCTGTGAACAATTGTTACAACAGGGCCGCCCGGGAAACCGATACAGATCACAAGATGAATCCGGGAATCATTCCTTGTGTATTCACAATCAACAGTGTCCACCTTCCACTCATTGAAACTGTTTATGTTTTTTCTTGCGAATATCGAATTACTGAAGAGCCATATACCTGCAAAGGGCCTGTTTGACCTTATCTTTGCAATCGCCATGAGCCGTGTCCCTTTTGTTATATTTATATCTACCGGCACCCATATATATCCCCCGTATTTGCTGCCCCCGAAATTAATGATGCCTTCCCTGGTTTCTGTTTTACCGCTGCCGGTTTTTATCCTTGCATCGTTCCAGCCGCCGGAAGCATTGAAATCCCAGGTATAAAGCAGTTTCCAGCCGTCGCCTGTAAGACTTATCTGGCTCTGAACCTTGTCATCAGCAAAAAGAATAAACATCGGGAAAATAAACATTGATAAAATCAGGCAAATTTTAACTTTTAAAAACATATTTTTCCCCCTTTTGAAAGATAAAAATATATTCCAGGATGATTCTTGTAAATTACCGTTTTCTACTTAAATATGACTTTGTTCCACGATAATTTTCACGCAGTGTCGAAAAAAAACTTGATTTTTTTGAAAATTATTATTACTATACGGATCAGTTCATAAAAAAAATTTTTGCCGCGAGTGTATTTCAATGGTAGAAAACTGGCTTCCCAAGCCAAGAACGGGGGTTCGATTCCCCTCACTCGCTTTTTTTATACCGCTCCCGGATGTATTCCTGATATTTTTTTTATTCCTGCAAGTTTTTGATTGACACCCGGTATAATCTGAAATATAATTTTCTCGGCTCTTTATTTAAAAAAGTCATGATCTCTTGCCGGTTTTTTTAAAAAACCCTGAAAGACTTGATGCTTAATTCTGGTTGCCGGGTTCGGGATTGATATGTCTATCAGATTTAAACTTACAATAATGTTTTTGTTCATTTCAGTGATACCGCTTGTCATCATAAGCATCATGACTTTCAATAATTACAAAAGCTCCCTCGAACAGACGCGTATTTCAGAGCTGCGGTATATTGCAGCATACAAGGCCGACAGGATCGAATATTATTTCCACAATCTGAAAGCCGGCATAAAGATAGCGCAGACTCTTTACAACATAAAATGGAACCTTCCGGTGCTGACAAAGTATGACAACGACAGGAACAATCCCGCCTATGCAAGGGCGGTGAAAACCCTTGACGGACAGCTTATAAACATGCAGAATGTCATGGAGCTCTCCGACATAATTCTCATAAATCCGGGCGGTGATATCGCATATCTTTCTTCGCCGTCAAATTTTTCAAACAGCCTGGAGGAGATCATAAATCCATCCGAGATGAATGTTTTAAAAAACGACAGGGAGAGGGTTTTCTTCTCGGACATATTTTTAAACAGGGCGACGGGCAGCAGACCCTCGATGGTCATAGCCGTCCCGGTTTATGATTTCGGCAATAAATACATCGGGATCATAGCTTACCTGCTTGACATGAAATACATATACAATTTGATCCAGGACGTCACGGGACTCGGTAAAACCGGTGAAACGCTTGTCGCCAAGGAATTCGGCAATCGTGTCGTTTTTTTGAATCCACTGAGGCAGGATCCGAATGCGGCCCTGAAAAGATATGTATTGATGGGGGACAGGCCCGGGGCACCGGTGCAGGAAGCGGTCAGGGGCAAAACCGGGACAGGCATACTCCCTGATTACCAGGGCGACATGGTCATTGCATCATGGAGGTATATACCCGTAATAAACTGGGGAATGGTTGCAAAAATAGATGTCAGTGAGGCATTCAGTCAGGTGGAAAAACTTAAAAATCTCGCCATGATGATTTTCATGATAATTTTTGCGTTGTGCGCCGTACTGGTATTTTTCATGGCGCGCTCGATTTCGGAGCCGATCAAAAGGCTCTCAAACGGTGCGGAGATCATCGGCAAGGGCAGCCTCGATCATAAAGTCGGCATCGGTACAAAAGACGAAATCGGGAAACTTTCAAGGGCATTCGACAAGATGACTTCCGATCTGAAAAAAATCACCGCTTCCCGGGACGAGCTGGACAATGAAATAACCGAACGAAAGAAAGCCGAACAGGCGCTTAAACGCTCGAATGAAAACCTCGAGCAATTTGCTTATGTTGCATCGCATGACCTGCAGGAGCCCCTGAGAATGATGGCAAGTTTTTCCGAACTCCTGGAGCGCAGGTATAAAAACAGACTCGACAGCGATGCCGATGAATTCATAGGTTTCATCGTAGACGGCGCAAAACGCATGCAGAAGCTGATCAACGATCTTTTGGCCTATTCGAGGATAGGCAGGCCAGGTACGGCATATCAAGACATCGACTGCAACAACACACTGGCCAAAGTGATAAGCAGCATGATTAATTCCATAGAGGAAAAAGGCGCAGTAATCACGAACGATGAACTTCCCGTCCTGCCCGGCATTGAAAGCGAATTCATCCAGTTGTTCCAGAACCTCATCGGCAATGCCGTCAAATTTCACGGGAATGATTCTCCACGGGTGCACATAAGCGCGGAGAGGCAGCCGGGGCATTGGCTTTTTTCAGTGAAGGACAACGGGATAGGCATTGAATCACAGTATAAAGACAAAATATTCCTGATTTTCCAGAGGCTCCATGCAAGGGGAGAATACCCCGGCACCGGCATCGGGCTGTCGATCTGCAAGAAGATCATCGAATCCCGCGGCGGACGCATCTGGGTCGAATCCGAATCAGGGAAAGGTTCTGTTTTTTATTTCACCATACCGATAAAAGGAGAAGATGAAAATGAACAGTGAAAATTATGTTATGCCGCTTGAAATCCTGCTTGTAGAGGACAACCCGGCAGATGTAAGACTGACGACCGAAGCGCTGAAGGAAGAAAAGGTTCTAAACAAGCTGCATGTGGTAAATGACGGGGTTGAGGCGCTTGAATTCCTCAACAGGCAGGGCAAATATGCCGATGCCGTGAGGCCCGACCTGATCATACTTGATCTTAACCTCCCGCGGAAGGACGGCAGGGAGGTCCTGAAGGAAATCAAAAACGATGATTCCCTGAAGACCATACCCGTGGTTGTCCTGACCATCTCCAAGGCGGAAGAAGACATATTCAGGGCCTATAACCTCCATGCAAACTGCTATATCACAAAACCCGTTGATCTCGGGCAGTTCATCAAGGTTGCAAAATCCGTCAATGAATTCTGGCTGACAATTGTCAGGCTGCCTCCAAAAGTTTGACAGCGGGGCCGAAAGATGGAAAAAAAACAATTAAATATTTTGATGATAGAGGACAATCCCGGCGATATCCGGCTGGTGAAGGAGTTTTTGAAGGAAAATGCCTCAACAATATTCAATGTGGAGGCGGCAGGACAATTGTCGGCAGCGGTGGAAATCCTTAAAAAAAACAGATTCGATGTAATCCTGCTTGATCTCAATCTGCCAGACTCAAACGGACTCTCCGGGATCGAGAGGATAAAAAAGGTTGTCATGGGCACACCGGTAATCATATTGACCGGCAATGAGGATGAAGCAACAGGCATCGAGGCCGTTCAAAAATTTGCAGACGATTATCTCGTCAAAAATGAAATAAACGCCAATCTCCTTACGAGAAGCATCGCTTATGCGATCGAACGTAAAAAAGCCGAAAGACTTGTCAGGTCAAACGAGGAGATGCTTAAAAGGTCACAGGAAATAGCCAAACTCGGAAGCTGGGAGCTCGATGTCATCGATAAAACACTGGTATGGTCAGATGAAGTTTTCAGGATTTTCGGCATTCAAAAAGAAGGCTTCACTGCCACATACGAAGCTTTTCTCCAGGCCGTTCATCCCGACGACAGGAAAGCGGTTGACGATGCATATTCAGAGTCTTTGAAAGCAGGGAAGGATTCGTATGAAATAGAGCACAGGATCATAACGAAAAATACAGGCGAAACCAGGTATGTTCATGAGAAATGCAAACACATCAAGAATGGAAACGGATGTATTTTAATTTATTCAGTAATGGTTGATGAC
>JBJKSS010000148.1:0-4346 GCA_046703745.1 Spirochaetota bacterium | reverse complement strand
ACGAATCCACACCGATGGACTATTCGGAAATGAGGTAGTAGCATGATGCAACGTAGGAAAAAATTATGTAATTGTTTTTTTCGTTTTTCAGTATGTCCCTGAAATTTTCGAGTGCCTCGTCGCCCCTGTCGAGGAACAAAAGGTACTTGCCGAGGTATTTTTTGTAAACCGATTCAGGCTTGATGCTTATGGCCGTCCGTATGTTGTCTACGGCGTCTGACGCCCTGTTATTTTTATAGTCGAACACCGAGTAATAGAAGAATGCATCGGGGTTCAGGGAGTTTTTTTCTATATTGTCGGTGTAATATTTTTCGGCCGTGTTTTTGTCGAATGACTCGTAGTATCTTGCGGTCAACAGGAGCGCCTCGAAATTGTCGGGATCGGCCTTCAATATGCCGTCCAGCGTGCTTTTTGCCAGCGTTTTTTTATTGGTAATCATGTATAGGTTGGCCAGACCGTTTTGGGCCCGGATGTTCAAAGGGTTTGTTTTAAGCACATCGGAATATTTTTTTTCGGCGGGGCCGTACATGCCCAGTTTTGTCTGGATATCGGCGCAAAACACGGATAATTCTTCATTGGCAGGTGAAAGTTCGAGCGCCCTGGTTATGTATTTGTATGCATAGCCGTAATTCTCAATGTCATAATAAAGATGCGAAAGCTCAAGCAGGACATCGACATAATTGGGATTGATATCAAGGGCGTTCCTGAAATCATTGATCGCCGCATCGTAATTTTCATTGAAATAATCGGTTTTGCCCTGATTATAGTAATCGATTGCGGATTTGGGGAATACGGATGCGGTCGACAGAATGATCAGAAAAATGATAGTGAAAAATACAGGTTTTTTCATCCGTTAATGCCCTGAAGAAATAATGTTTTCTAAAATTAATTTGACTCGGCCTATTAAAACATATTTATAAGGAAAAATAAATGATTTTTTCTAGTAAAAATTATTAATATTTGATTCTCTTCAAGGCATTGAGAGGAAATGTCAACCTGCGATAAAATTGAAGTTATGCGGGGCGTTATTTTTTAACGAAATTCCTGGGGTTTTCCTCGAATTCCGTCTTGCAGGCCTCCGAGCAGAAATAATAGATTTTACCGTCATAAGTACTTGTAAACTGTGACTTTTTTTCATCAACTTTCATGTCGCATACAGGATCAACTGCCATAATAATCTCCTCTTTAAACATTTTTATTTTAATCTTAATTTTAATACCATCGGATTATTTAGTCAAGTCCGGGCGGATAAATCTTTCTTTACAAATAATCAATAAGTCTTGACTGATTCATCAAAATGGTTATATAATGTAATTATTACATGAGGAAACTATTTCCCCTTCGTTGATCCCATTAAAAACCGGGAGTCAGCGAATATAAGGAAGTTAAATGAACGATGCGGAATTAAACACGATCATAGACGACATGGCAGCCCTTCTGCCGTCCTTTTTCAGGATGCTCAAGAAAATCCGCAATGATATTCTTGCAGACAGGGAGATGGCCAATGTTCACATCCAGATTCTTTTCACGCTTAAGAACGAAGGGCCGCAGAACATGTCCGCACTCGGAAAGAAGATAGTTGCCTCAAAACCAAATGTTACTGTTTTTGTCAACAAGCTGATAACTCTGGGCTATGCCGAAAGATTTTATGATCCCTCCGACAGACGGATCGTTGCCATCCGGCTGACAGGAGAAGGCCTGAAATTTCTTGAGAATTATTACAGGCAGATGAAGGAGTATTTCAGGAGAATGATAGCGGAATATACCGAGAGCGACCTGTCCCTTCTTCGCCTGACGCTTGATAATGTGAAAAATTTAACTGATAAATATATGAATTTAAAGGAGAAATAACATGTTTTTGAAGATGTTGTTCTTCCACCGGGTGTTCCGGTATTTCCGGGTTTTGTCGAAGTGGTTTACAGGGAAGAAACTGAATTGAAATAAAACCGGCTCCGATCCGCCGGTTAACAGTGAAGGTTTGTATTAATGGGTTACCTTAAAAAATATTTCAGGAAATACGGTTTTGCTGCCGTATGCACCGTTTTCATACTTGCTGTCGAGGCCGCCTGCGACCTCACATTGCCCACGCTGATGGCGCATGTCGTGGATAACGGCATGGCAAAGGGGAATTTGGCGGCGGTAATGTCTCTTTGCAGCTGGATGCTTGTGCTGACTGCGCTTGGTGCCGTTGCCGCTTCGATGCGCAACATTTTTTCAAATAACATTTCACAGAGGTTCGGGAGGGACCTGAGATCCGACCTTTACAGCAGGATACTCAATTTTTCATTCGAAAGCGTTGATCATTTTGAAACCGGCTCCCTCATCACGCGTCTTACCAATGATGTTACCCAGCTTCAAAATTTTTCCAACGGCATAATGAGAATATTCGTCAAGGCACCGCTTCTCATAATAGGGAGCCTCATCATGGCGCTGTCGGTAAATCCCGGCATGACCATAGTGCCTGTAATCGTTATACCGGTGGTAATAATAATCACATTCATAAACCACCGCACCGCCTATCCGCGTTTCAGGCGTGTGCAGAATGCAATCGACAGGCTGAACGGCAGGATGCGTGAGTTTTTGTCAGGCATTCGTGTGGTAAAAGCCTTCAACCGTTTTGATTACGAGGAAAAACGTTTCTCCGGATCAAACGGGGAGCTTGCAGGCGCAACAGCCGGCGTGAACAGGGTCATAGCCGGTTTTGTACCGACCATCCTTCTTGCCGTCAATATCGGTATACTCGCGGTTTTGTGGTACGGCGGGTACCGTGTCAATGAGGGGAACATGCATACCGGGCAGGTGCTTGCATTCGTCAACTACATGACACAGATACTTTTTTCGCTCATTATGCTTTCATTCATTTTCAACATGCTCGTGCGTGCCAGGGCCTCTGCAGAAAGAATCGGCGAAGTTTTCAGTACACGTGAAAATATGGTTTTCAATCCAGAGCCGGCTGCATTGACGAACGGCACGGGCAGGATAGAATTCAAAAACGTATTTTTTTCATACAAACCGCCGGAGGAAGGCGGGCCGCATGAACCGGTGCTCCGCGATATTTCCTTTGAATGCGATGCAGGGGCCGTCATCGGCATAATCGGCTCGACCGGCTCGGGGAAAAGCACTCTTGTGAGCCTGATTCCCCGTTTTTATGATCCGTCATCCGGCCGCGTCCTCTCCGGAGGAGTTGACATCAGGGATGCCGACATCCGTTCATACAGGGAAAAAATCGCGTTTGTTCCGCAGAAAAGCGTTTTGTTCAGCGGTACGATATTCGAGAACCTCAGGTGGGGCAATCCCTCGGCAACTATGGACGAGGTGGTCGAGGCCGCAAAAACCGCGCAGGCCCATGATTTTATTTCGGAATTACCCGAAGGCTATGACTCTGTGATAGGCAGGGGCGGGGTGAATCTTTCCGGCGGTCAGAAACAGAGACTGTCAATAGCGAGGGCACTCGTGAGAAAACCGCAAATCCTCATACTGGATGATTCGACCAGCGCCCTGGATGCCGGTACAGAGACACGTCTGCGGGAGGCTTTGAAGGAAAGGGTAGGCGGAACAACCTGTTTTATAATAGCCCAGAGACTGACATCCGTTCTGGATGCGGATGCGATTATGGTCCTTGATAACGGGAGGATAGCAGGCTACGGCCCGCATAAAAATTTATTGAAAAGCTGCCCGCTTTATGCGGAGCTTTATCATTCCCAGATAGGGCATGAGGTGCCGGAAAATGAATGACAACAAATTGAAAAACAGACAGGATTCACAGCAGCATGCATTTCACTCAATGGGCCGGCCGGGCGGCAGGCAAAGGCCGGGCACGCCGGTTGAAAAACCGAAGAATTTCTGGCGTTCACTTGTAAGGCTCTGGGGGTTTTTTGCCCGTGAGAGGCGAAGGCTCATAGTGGTCTTTCTCCTTGTCATGGGAAGCGCCGTTATCGGGCTCATGGTTCCCTATCTTATAGGCAGGGCGATAGACACAATGGTGCCCGGCGCAGGCAGTGTACGATTGAATATCCTGGCAATGATAGCGATGTTCCTCGGCTCGATTTACCTGGCAGATGCATGTTTTAATGTGACTCAGGGCTTCATGATGTCGGGTATTTCACAGAGGATAGTGCAGGGGCTGAGGGCATCCTTATTCGGCAAGATCCAGAAACTTCCCCTTTCATTTTTCGACACGCGGCCGCACGGGGACACCTTGAGCCGCCTGACAAACGATATAGACAACATAAGCACGGCCATCTCGCAGTCAACGTCACAGCTTTTTTCAAGCTTCGTGGTTATTACAGGATCGTTGGTGATGATGCTTGTTTTAAATCCGCTGCTTACACTTGCGGCCCTCGTCA
>JBJKSS010000147.1:0-3258 GCA_046703745.1 Spirochaetota bacterium | reverse complement strand
GGTTCAACCCTCATTATTGCGGTTGCCTTGTCTATAAGTCTTTCTTCAACCATATCAACGGCGATTTTAACTGCTGCCGCGCCGGTCCTCTTGCCGTTCCTTGTCTGAAGCATGTAAAGTTTGCCTTCCTGGATGGTAAACTCCATATCCTGCATGTCCCTGTAATGTTTTTCCAGTTTTTCCCTTAACCTTACGAGCTGGTTATAGCATTCAGGGATTTTTTCTTCAAGGGACGGGTATTTTTCTTTCCTGTCTTTCTCAGAAATTGCATTGTCTTTTGCCCACTGCTGGGATTCCCATAAACTCATCTTCTGCGGGGTCCTTATGCCGGCTACAACGTCTTCACCCTGAGCATTGATCAAAAACTCGCCGTAAAACTGGTTGTCGCCGTTTGCGGGATTCCTCGTAAAACAAACGCCGGTTGCCGATGTATTGCCCATGTTACCGAATACCATGGACTGAACATTGACGGCGGTTCCCAACAGGCCCTTTATATCGTGTATTTCCCTGTAGGCAATGGCCCTGTCATTCATCCATGATCCGAATACGGCATCGACTGCGTGCCAAAGCTGTGTCATCGGGTCTTCAGGGAAAGCCGAACCCTTCAATTTTTTGTAAGCCTTTTTGTATTCTGCAACAACTCCTTTCAAATCATCGGCGGTCAAATCCGTATCATTGTGAACCTTTTTTTTCTTTTTTGCATTCTCAAGGATGTGCTCGAAATCATCATGGCTCAAACCCATGGCAACGGAACTGAACATCTGGATGAACCTTCTGTACGAGTCCCATGCGAATCTCGGATTATTGGTTTTCTTGGAAATTCCATCGACAACCTTTTCGTTGATACCGAGGTTCAAAATCGTATCCATCATACCCGGCATGCTTACAGCTGCGCCGCTTCGTACCGAAAACAAAAGCGGATTGTCCGGATTGCCGAAAACCATACCTGTTGCCTGCTCTATTCTCTTCAGGTTTAATTCAACTTCTTCCTTTAAACCTACAGGATACTGCCTGTTATTTTTATAATAGAGATCGCAAACCTTGGACGAGATCGTAAAACCTGGGGGTACCGGTATACCGAGATTAGTCATTTCAGCAAGGTTGGCGCCCTTACCACCCAGTTCATTCTTCATTTCTTTTTTACCTTCGGCTTTGCCGCTGCCGAAAAAGTAAACAAATTTTTTACCCATATTTTAACTCCTGTTAAAGCATTTGAGGCCCTAAAACCTGATTTTTAGACTATCATTTATACATTTTTTTCAGAATAAATCAAATTCATTTTTTAAAAAAAGTTTAAAAAAACATTGATTAAATTTACAAATTGAGGTACCCCTTATATACACTTAAGAGGATTTTGATGGAAAAAACCTTAGTCAATCTCATTAAACAGCTCAACACGATTTTAATAGGCAAGGAAAACAAGATCAACAAGATAACAGCCGCACTTCTTGTCGGCGGCAACATTCTCCTGGAAGACATGCCCGGCGTGGGCAAAACAATAATCGCAAAGGCGCTTGCGAGATCGATATCGGCCGGAGGCAGGGCACCGATCAAATTTTCAAGAATACAAGGAACGCCTGACCTGCTTCCGTATGACATTACAGGGATAGACATATTCGATAATGTAAAAAACAAATTCGTTTTCAAGCCGGGCCCGATTTTTACGGAAATACTCCTTGCCGACGAACTGAACAGGACAACCCCGAAGGTTCAATCTGCCCTGCTTCAGGCAATGGCCGAAAAAGAAGTTACGATCGGCACCAAGACATACGGGTTGTCCGATATATTTTTCGTGATTGCAACACAAAATCCTGTGGAAACCGAAGGCACCTATCCTCTACCCGCTGCCCAGCTCGACAGATTCACATGCTGTCTTGACATAGGCTATCCCGATCTCAGCCACGAGCTCATAATACTTGAAAAGGGTAAATCCGAGGACAGGCTTGCGAGCCTCAGACCCGTTATTGACGCCGCAGCCATTTTAAAAATCAGGGCAAGTATAAAAAAAATAGAAGTTAACCGCAAGCTCCAGCTTGTAATCGCCAATGTCTGCCATACGACAAGGAACCACAAGGACATCAGGCTAGGTTTGTCGACAAGGGCGGCTCTGATGATGATGGATATGATGCGTGCCAATGCCTATCTGAATGAAAGGGATTATGCAATTGATCAGGATATGATCGACCTTTCCGATGAGGTCTGGGCGCACAGGCTCATTCTCCTGAATCCACAGATCAAATCCAGGGACATTATCCAAAAACTCGTGAGGCAGGAAGTGGGCAAAATTATAGGGTGATCGAAGTTAGAAAGAAATGCGCACCACCCGGATGAATTGAAATTTATTTTTTTTTTAAACTTACCCAGCTGGAAAAATCGCTTAAAATATAATTTTTCCGGGTGCGGCACTAATTAAGGTGTCACCGCCACGGCAAATGGATTTGGAAACGTTGCAAGGGTTCTTATCCTGGCTCCGGTAGTGGCATTAAAAAAGGTAACTGTGCTGGAGTTGTAATTCGTCACATATAAAATGTTTTCAGCTGAATTTACTGCCGCTTCATAGGGAAAATCATCGGTTGGAAAAGTTCCTATAGTGCTGTTGGTTACAGTGTCATAATATGTAACAGAATTCGAGTTGTGATTTACCACATAGAGTATTTTATTTGACGGATTGTATGCTATTCCATAGGGGCCGTTGCCGGCAATATAAGTATTAAGAACCGCTCCGCTTGTTGCATCCAAAAGATTAACGGCATTTCCTGTGTAATCCGCTACAAATAAAATGTTTCTTGAGGCATCCAGCGCCAATCCGTCAGGGCCTGCATTGGTTGGATAATCAGTAAATGTAAGGGTTGTAGTATCATAATATCTTACGGAACTTGAGGTATAATTTGTAATATATAAAATTCCATTAATCGGATTGATCACTATGGCAAATGGTGAAGCGGCTGTTGAATAGGTAGTTAAATAAAGTACCAGCCTCTGCATCGAGACATGATACTGAAAACGAACCACAGCTTACATATAATATGTTTGTCAGGGAATTTACTACTGCACATAAGGGTGAACTTCCGGTAGAATGTGTTAAGATAGTATGCCCGTTTGTAGCATCAAAATACGTCACCGAATTCGGATTGCTTGTTACGTATAATATGTTTTTGGAAGCATTAAGGGCAATACCCTCGGGGGATGCTCCCATTGGAAAACTCATTAAATAATCTCCTGTCCTTGCATTATAATAAGTAACACTTATAGGGTTAG
>JBJKSS010000146.1:0-8814 GCA_046703745.1 Spirochaetota bacterium | reverse complement strand
AGTTATTCATTGAAACCATGAGAAGGATAGCTGCCGAGTCCAGGCCCAATCTTCAGGTTGAAAAGCAGAACCGGGGTGCCGATTTTCTTGATAATTTCAAGGGAAAGGTAATAAACAAAAACGGCATAATTATAGAGCTGGCTCTCTGTAAATCCCCATCCCAACAAAAACACGATAAGCTCGTATTTCTACAGGATAATTCTTTCAAAATTTTCATACAAGTCAAAAATCAGCGTGGTTTTCAGGAAAAAAGAATTTGCCCAGGAATACAAATTTTCGAAGGAATTTTTCATCCCTGTTTATACATCGGGAGAATCCAGCCAGAATGAATTCAGAATGAATGATTTCACGATGAAATTCAGCAACGACAAGGTTGCGGTCAACTATAAAAATCTGGCTTTCAACATCGATTACCAGGAATGCTACCTTGAAAAAGGTTTCCTGATAAATGGCAAATATCAAAGCAACGGCGGTACTGAAAATTTCAAGCTTGCTCTTGAAGAATACAAAAAAAATTATATGACTTTTTACAGCAATAATCCCGTTGTTTTTTACGACAGTCTGCCCAACGATGACTATGTCGATTCATTCTGGAAAAAATTCAGCCTTAAGGATAAAAAAGCTTTTTCAAGCGGGCTTTTTGAGAGTGATTCAAAATATTTAAATTTTGAAATTCCATCCCTTGACCATGCTGAATTTTATAATAAGTTATTCATTGAAACCATGAGAAGGATAGCTGCCGAGTCCAGGCCCAATCTTCAGGATGAAAAGCTCAACCGGTTTGCCGATTTTCTTGATAATTTCAACGGAAAGGAAATAAACAAAAACGGCATAATTATAGAGCAGGCTCTCGGTATATCCCCATCCGAACAAAAACTCTCGGCAAGGGATATACTCATTACAAACGGCCTTAATTATATTGACGACGGGATAAATCCCTTCCTCACTTTTGAAAAGGAGCTTTCAATACAGGACTGGGTTTCGATGCAGCAGAAATACAGGGACAATTACAAGATCAATATAAAAAACCATGATATTTCAAGATCAATTGACAACAGGTTCTCAAGGATAATAAAAAACAAAAAATTCTATATTGAAGAACAGGACCGTCTCATGAGATTCATGAGCAGGGTTATCACCGAAGAATTCAACAAGGAAGGGGAAGAGACCGGCGGGAAAAAAGAGGAGCCGGGCACACTGAGCCGTGAAGAAGGCGCATTAAACGGCAAGGTTTCACACAAACCCGGTGAAGAAACCGTTTTGAGGGAAGAAGCCGAATTGCTTCTTAAACCAGGAAAACACGGGGAGACGACAAATAAAAGATTTATAAAATACCTCGCTGCTTCCTTGATCGGGTTACTGCTCATCGCCTTGATAGGATTCGGAATTATTTTCGGGCCGAAAATGTTCAGCCGTTTTTATATTGCATTCGAAAACCGCCAGAAATCCGAAAGTTCTGCCGATATGACGCAAAAACAGTATTTTAACAAGACAAAAAGCAAATACAGCCAAAAATCAAGTGAGAACAAACTCAGTGTCCATTATAAATTTTATATGACAAATATCGATCTGTTGAACCTCACCAATCTTGTTGCCGAAAGAAACAACTATCACCGCATAGTCTACGATTATCAAAAAAAATATACCAGAGGCAGGGACCCGGACTGGATATTCCCCGGCAATGTCCTTGTAATGCCCGACTCTTCAAAAGTTAAAATAAAACAGGGCGACACGATGTGGGATATCTGTGACAATTATCTTATCAACGAAATCAATACCCAGGAAAATAAAATCAGGGATCTCATTGAACAGACAAAACTCAACAAAATACAGATTACGGATGCGCAGAAGGAATTCATGGTAATTAAAAGCCGGTCGCATTCACAGATGATGAGGGATTTTCTCGATACGCTTATCAGGCTCAAATCATTCAAAAACTGGGAGCCCTATATAGAAGAAATCAAAAAGAATAAACAGAAATAAAAAAATGCCCTCCTTGGTCAAATTTGCTGCCAGACATCTTATTTCAAAACTTTTCATTGCAATAACAGCCTCTTTTATTTTCGCTCCGTCACTTTTTTTCATACTGCATCCGGAAAAAGATTTTTTGTATCATGCAATGAATAAAAAAATCGTTAAAATAAAAAAATTCGAAGGAATCAGGGATAATTCCTATATTAATATTTCCGGAAGTGTCGATAAAAAATCCATAGTTTTTAAAACCGATTTACTGAATTCTGAATTAAAATCCTGCACCTTCAGATTGAAGGAATATCCTGAAAATTTTGTTGTTTTTATCAGGAACGGGGATTATTTCGATTTTTTGAATCAGGTTTATCGCTTTTCGAAAAAAAGCTGGATCGTGAAATATCTAGATGATAAAAAAAACGGCATGAATGAAAGTCTGAAGTTAAGGGACGAATGGAACATCAATAATTTAGACCCGCGGCTGGCAAAAGTTTTGAAGATTCTGGAAGAAAAAAAAAATTTTGAAGGAAGGGTATATTCATCCAGAGGCTATATGGAACCATTTGAATCTTATTATTTCAGGAAAAAACTTGACATTGAAGATTATTATTTTCAAATCGGAGAAGCGATGAAATATGATTCCGAATTTGAAAGTTTAATCAAAAAAAATCTAAAAATTGAAAATGATTCACATGAATATTATCTTCTTGTTGTCGATGAAAAACCTTCCATTCCTTATCTAGTCAATACCAATTTCTCGTTATTTTTAATAATCTTGATCCCGTTCCCGGGAATAATTTTTTTTATATATATAATTTTAAAAAACAAATATAAAGATAAAACAAACGATAACCGGAACACCAAAACAAGCGAAACAATTTGACTAAAGGATAAATCACTTTTTTTGTCTGCCTGGTTTGCTTTCGTATTTTTTCCGTATTAAAAACAAGGGTCTCTGTTTAACTTCTATATATATTTTTGAAATATATTCACCGACTATGCCCAAAAGCAGGTTTTGTATTCCACTGAAGAGGGATATGATGATAAAGGTCGATGTCCAGCCCGCCACCTGAAGACCGAAAACAAATTTCGATATCAGGCCGTATATAATGCCCAATACTGAAAAGACAAACATCAGGACGCCCATGAAAAACACGAATCTTATCGGCTTGTTGCTGAATGAAGTGATCCCCTCAAGGCCGAAAGTCAGTAAATGGGACAGACTGAATTTACTTTTACCTGCCCTTCGTTTTTCCCTTTTATAATAAACGCAGGCGTATTTTGATTCCATCTCGAAAATCATGCTTCTTATATACCTGTTGCGTTCATTGAATTTTTTGAAATCCTCAACCAGGTTCCTGCCGATGAGCCTGTAATCTCCGTGGTTGTGTATCGACTGTACCCCCAGCATTTTCAGGAATTTGTAGTAACCTTCTGCCGTGAATCTTTTGAAAAACGAATCGGACCTCCGGTTATCCCTGACGCCGAGTACAAGGTCATAACCTTCGTTGTATTTCAGTATCATATCTTCAATTTTCGCGGGATCATCCTGAAGATCTGCATCGATCGTCACTATAACGTCTTTTGACGCATTATAAACGCCGGCCGTGATCGAGCCCTGAAACCCGTAATTTCGCCTTAGATCGAGAATAACAACCTTTTTGTCCCTTTTATATATGCCGAGCATTTTCTCCAGGGTATTGTCTGTTGAGCCGTTGTTGACCATAACAATTTCGTAATCATTGATGATCCTTTTCATCCATGAATCGACGAGTCTTTTCAGGACATTATATGTGTTTTCTATGACTTCTTCTTCATTATGGCACGGGATCACTATCGAGAGGCTCACCAGCTTTTTCATTTATATCTCCAGATTATATTTATACCAGCTAACGGTTTTTTTCAACCCTTCATGCAAATTTGTCTTATATTTCCAATTAATTTTATTGTAAATTTCATCCGTGTTTGCCCTGATTTCCATGACTTCATTGCGGGTATAAGGGATCGCACCGAAATTCAATTTTATCCCGCTCCCGCCAATAATTTCATTAATCATCAAAACGGCATCCTTTATCGATGTTGCCATGCCTGTCCCCAGCTCGAATTGGGTGAATCCGTTATTATTTTTTTTCGCATATTCCAAAACCGCCAGGTAAGCATCGCAAACATCATCGATATAAATAAAATCCCTCTTCTGTTCGCCGGCAGTAAAATCAATGCTCTTCTCCCCGCCCAGCATTTTGTTTATCACAAACGGAATGAATTTGTCACTGTTATCATCCTCTCCGTACATCTGGTGTATAATGAGGTTGAATACCGCAATGCCCGGCTCAAAAACATTCAGCCATTCATTGAACTGTCTCTTTGTGAGGGAATAAAATTTAAGCCTCCCGTAATCGGGTTTTGTGAAAGTGTCGGTATTGATGAATACCTTTATACCGGCACGTATTCCCTTTTCCAGAAGATTTAGCGGAAAAACAACATTGGACCGGACAACATCAACGGCGGATTCTTCATTCCTCCCGAAATTGGCTGCCGTATGAATTATACAGTCGATCCTGTTTTCATCAAAAATTTTTCCAACATCCGTCAAATCAGCATCATATAATTTGAATTTGCCCGAGCAGCCTTCTATCCTTGACAGGCTCGAAGTGCTTCGTTTCAGGGCGATAACATTATAATGTTTATTGATTAACCTTTTTAATAAATGGCTTCCCAAAAAACCGGTCGATCCGGTCAATAATATGGTTTTCAAAATCGTACCCGTTGTTTTATTTTATCCAGTCCAAACCGGACCGTAACGCCTCATCTATATATTGTTTTATGTACCCGGCTGTATAATCATACATATCAATCTTTTTATTTGTATAATATTCCCTGTACCACTGCATGGTTTTCTCGATTGCCTCGTTTGCATTGTAAACCGGTTTCCAGCCAAGTTTGAACTGTGATTTACCGGTATCGAGCCTGAGAAGCCTTGCCTCATGAAGCTTTTTGTCAGATTTGATTTTATATTTGCCGTCTCCCCAGATTTTACAGGATTTTTTAACTATTTCCTCAACGGTCAGAATATCGCTGCTTGCCGGCCCGAAGTTGAATCCTTCGCTGAAATCGACACCGCTGTTATACATCCTTGAGGCCAGGTAAAGATATCCGGCAACCGGCTCCAGGACATGCTGCCATGGCCTCACCGAATCCGGGTTTCGCAAAACAAGCGGTTTTTTACTGATTATAGATTTAACGATATCGGGAATCAGCCTGTCGGCTGTCCAGTCGCCTCCCCCTATAATATTGCCGGCCCTGACGCTTGCCAGTGAAGTTTTGTGATTTTTACCGTACCCATGCACATTAAAAAATGAATTCCTGTAGGCACTTACAACAAGCTCTGCACAGCCTTTACTGGAGCTGTAAGGATCATAACCGCCCATGGGATCATTCTCCCTGTAGGCATAAACCCATTCCCTGTTTTCATAGCATTTATCGCTGGTAACAATTAAAACTGCCCTGACAGACTTTAATTCCCTGCACGCTTCGAGCAGGTTGACAACACCCATGATATTTGTTTCAAAAGTCGCAGCCGGCTCCTCATAAGAAAGCCTGACTATGGGCTGTGCCGCAAGATGAAAAACAAATTCCGGTTTTGCCGATTTCATGGCCTTTAAAATCTCATTCCTGTCCCTGACATCAGCTGTTATATGTTTTATCTTATCTTTTAATTTTAAAATCTCGAAGAGACTCGGGTCTGTTGAGGGCTCCAGTGAATATCCGGTTATATTCGCCCCTGATTCGTGCAGCATGGTCGTGAGCCATGAACCTTTAAAGCCGGTATGTCCGGTTACAAAGACATTCCTTTTTTTATAGATGTTATTAAAACAACTTATCATGTTATTCCTTCCATAATTTCCACGGCGCCCTGCCATTCAAATAAAGGGATTCGAGCTCATTCTTTTCCCTTAAAGTGTCCATAGGTTTCCAGAACCCGGAATGCCTGTAGGCATTAAGCTGTAAGTCTCTTGCAATATTTTCAAGAGGTTCTCTCTCCCATGTAATATTATCGCCCTCTTTGATGTAATCAAAAATTCCGGGTTCCAGCACAAAAAATCCGCCGTTTATCCAGCTTTCGTCACCGACCGGTTTTTCCCGGAAAGATGTTATTGCTCCATTACTGTTTATATCAATCGCTCCGAATCTTCCCGAAGGCCTTACAGCCGTCAAAGTGGCCATCTTGCCGCTTTTTTTATGAGAATCAATCAGGGTGGAGATATCAATATCCGCAACACCGTCACCATAAGTGAGCATGAATGATTCGTTGTTGATATATTTCTGTATCTTCCTGATGCGGCTCCCTGTAAGGGCATTAAAGCCCGTATCAACGAGTGTTATTGTCCATGGCTCGGATTTTGAATTATTATAATCAACGGTGTTTTCCTTCAAATTGATAATTACATCGGACTGATGAAGATAATAATGATGAAAATACTCTTTTATCATATACCCCTTATAACCAAGGCAAATGATAAAATCATTGAATCCGTAATGAGAATAAATTTTCATTATGTGCCATAAAATCGGCTTTCCCGCTATTTCAACCATCGGTTTCGGCTTAAGTGTGGTTTCCTCGCTTAATCTGGTACCGAGGCCGCCAGCCAGAATAACAACTTTCATAAACTTGATTCCCTTCAATGATTAGATAAAATAATTGACGGTATATTATAATTTTTACTAAAAAAAATCAACATCTTGTTAAAATATGATTTTATGATATATTATTTATTTAAACACTTTCAAGGGAGCATATAATGTTTATATCCATAATTATCGATGTTGCGACTCCTGATAATGAAAAACAGCTCAATTTCATTCTGAATGATTACGGCCTTAGGAAAATTCAAAAAAATGTTTACGAAAGTTATGATTTTATGTCAAAAAGACTTGGAAATTTAAAAAGGGATCTGTCAAAATCACTGGATATGGATGACAAATTGAGGATTTATCAATACCCGCTTGAAAATACGTTTAAAATCAGTTTTATTGAAAACGGTAAATGGAAAAGATTATCAATAAAATGAATTTTAATCGTCCTCATCTTCCCTGTACTCTTCTTTCAACCCGCGCAGCCTGTATGTTTTGCCCTTCTTGACGCCGTCGAAAGTAAACTGTAAAAAAACAACATTTATTATTCTTTCAGGAAATTTATAATTCGCCGTATAAAATGTATTCTTCAACCTTTTTTCTTCTTTTTTTGACAATTTATCGAAGTCACAGACATAGTATCCGTCATTTATTTTATATTCCTTTAAAAGGAAATCCTTATCCTTTTTCTTCTTTATTTTACTGATTATAACATGATCCATTTCACTTTTCCTGATTCTGCCAGGTATGTCATCATTGAACATTTTCAATCCGTAAAATTGAAAAAACAGGATGATACAAATACCCGCCGTCATGGCGTATTTTAAAACAGAATCTGTTTTAAAATTAAACAGAAGAAAAATAAAAAGCGGAGTCAAAAAGCACGCAATATGCTCGTAATTGCCGTTATGATACAAAAGTTGCGATAAAAATGCTGCGATAAAGGTTAAAAACAGGATCACAAATATATCTTTTTCAATTTTCAGCTTTTTTTTTATCACAGTATAAATAAATACCGGCAATATAACAATCAGTGAAAAAAAAGAATAAAGTAAAACCCTGACAATATTCAGCAGGGGGCTCAATTTGAAGCCGCTGGCAATCAGACTCGTGTGGGTAGTTGTTTTGTACGTTTCAATCATCTTGAAATAGGAAACAAGCCCGCCGTATTCTAAAATCGAAGGGATAAACCACATCAAATTTATCACCGTAAAAACAAGTAATGACAATAATATCAATTTTATGTCTTTTACTTTAAACAGGAGATACAGATAAAGCAAAATATAATACGCAGCAATATCCTGCCTGAAACCGGTAAAAAAGGCATAAAAAAAAGCAAACAGGATAATAAGGTTTTTACGATCCTCCCTGATAATTTTATAAGAAATTATCATTAGTACCACAGATGATAACACCAGGAACATCCTGTTCCCTCCCGTAATGCTCCCCAGAAGCATCACATTATTCAACGAAAAGAACAGGGTGATAACAAAACAATCAAGGGGTTTCAAACCAAACAATTCAAGAAGATAAAAAAACAGAATAACTATTAAAACTATTAATATGATATTTATAACATGCTGGGTCACGACGGTATTTTTGACAATATCATTGATTATACGGCCCGTATAAATATAACTTATATATCCCGGCGGATGCACGTTATAGGTACCGTCAAAAAATTTCTTTTCAAAATTTTCGGAATACGACGAAGCATCGTTGTTAAAACTGATATCATTAAGCATAAAAGGTATTCGCACAAACAATGAAATCAGCAAGGCAAGCAATAATAAAATATGCCTGTTATCAATAAATTTTCTCACGTTCATCAGGCTTGTATATAAAAATAAATTCAAATTGTAAATTAAAATTTAAATTAATTAGTTAATATTGCAATTAATTTATTAATAGTATATATAAAATTAAACTATTCTTAATAAATAATAACATAACAAACTTCAGGTTTGTATTAAATTGCCTGGGTTTTTAAAGCATTTAAATTGATTATTTAATCCAAATCAATTCATTTACTTAAAAAATCCGGGTAAATATTTTTGCCATGGAGAATAATTAAAGTGAAAAATATACTTTTCATTCTTTTCATGCTCATTTTTGTCTTTCAGTTGAGTTCGTTAACCGAGAAAAATGATTATAATGATATAGCCTTAAATGAAAAAAACGGCACTAACGGACTTCATCGATACCAGGGTAATT
>JBJKSS010000145.1:0-11726 GCA_046703745.1 Spirochaetota bacterium | reverse complement strand
GATTGTTCAGTCCGACATCTTTTTCAAACAGGCTTAGGGCATCCACTGTTCACCTTGCAAAATTGGTCGGTCTCGACTGGACGGATAAATTGAATGCATGGAAAGGTAAATACGACAAATACTGATAAATAGCTTTACATATTTTAAAACTATTCCACCGTCCGCCTGGCGGCGCACAATCGAGAGTATAAGTGCAACGGGTTAATTGATTATTACTTTTATTTTCGATTGTGTGCCCGGCGGATGGGAATAAAATAAATTATTTAACTATTCCATTTTATTTCCGAAAATTTAAAAAATGGTATATAATGTTAAGTGGGATAATTATTGATGGAAGAATGGTTAAATGGCTAAAATTACACAAGAACAAAGAATTATTTATCAAAATAAAATAAAGTATTACAAAAACATAATTGATTCCATCCGCAAGGAAATAAATCTTTTAAAGATCGAGATTTCAAAAAACAAATCCAATTCTGCACTGGTATATTTTAAAATTGCAAACATGATTTTGAATACCATTTCAATTTTTTGTACCATGAATGAAATCAGCGTCTTCCTTCTGGAAGTCAAGAATACCGCTTTTCTTGAAAAAGCAAGGCAGCAAATTTATGAAGTAATAATAATCGTGGAAAATATGGTGACAAATTTTCTAGATGTGCCGTTTAATGACTACGCCGAAAAACTTATTCCACTGACCGATATAACGGATTTACAAAGGCTCAATTTTATCAAGAAAATCGGCTATTGTATCGAACTGGTCAAGGAAAATCTGGGTGAAAACACGAAATGGAAGTGGTCATTCATAGAAATCGAAGGAAGATTCGCCATTATTTCAAAAAATTTCTTTGATTTGAGAAAATTCCAGAAACTTGAAGATCCAAGGCAGGAAGGATACCAGGAACGAAAACAGTATTTTTCCATAATTCAAAAGCTGCTTTATGATGCGGCATCAGGATACAGGGAAAAATTCGAGTTAAGCACAAAGGATGTTGAAGATTTAAAAAAAGCCATCGATTTTCAGAAGGCTTTGCTCAGATTGAGCCAGATAGCGGGCGATCCCGACAAGATAGAAAAATGTAAAAAACATATCGATGTCTGGACAACCCTGCTGGAAAAACAGCTTGCCGAGGCTGAAGAACAAAAAAAGAAAAAATTCTTCACAAATACAAAATAATCATTTTACAGCCAATCCGTAAGTAATTATTATTTTCCTGATCCTTCTGTAAAATTCATTTCTGATAATATTGATTTCTTTCTTCAGGTTATTCAGCAAAATTTCATTCCGCCTGAGATTCATGTCATTATGCATCTCATTAATCAGCAATAAAATATATTTTTCCCTGTTGTAATAATCTTCCAGCAATTTCCAGAATTTCGCACTTACTTCCTGATCCAGCAAGTTATTAATCTTGTCCCACAACTTTTCATAAAAATCATCACTGTTTATATCGATATTTATGGATTTTATAAGGACTTTAAATTTTTCATCATCCATATCTTTTGCATTAATTATGCTTTTATCATGATGATATATCATTTCTATAATGTTATCCAGGTCATCATTAATGTCATTCTCCCTTTTGATCCTGTTGTAATAAATTACCCTGTAATTACGATTTTGAAAAATCATGCTGTAATTCAAAACTGACAGGTCTTTAAGAGCCACAATCTTGAAACTGTTATCCTGGCTGTCCCTGTAATACAGTAAATTTTCAGTCAATTTGAGCAAAATCACCTTTTTACTGATGCCTTTATATTTGATTCGAATTTTTTTTTCATTAAAACTGTCCGCCATGTAATAATCGATATTGAAATAATTGAATATATAAACAATGTTGTTTACTTTTATTCCTACATTATATTTGGTGAGCAGGCACAATTCTCCGGTGACTGTTTTCCCGTCAACCAAATATATAGTGTCGGCATTAATGCAAACAGGCAAAAAAATCAAGCAAAATAGGAATAATAACATGAAGGGAAAACGATTGGCCATATTATCTTTTTTTTCGTTTCATTTTATTTGCAGATTTTAATGAATCCTTTCTTCCCCGGCTGCTTTCCGGAATTTGTGTCATACTTTCAATTTCATGGTCTTTCCTTATCTTTATATTGAACAGGAAATATGAGCCGACAAAAATGAACATGGTTGAAATCAGGATCAACAGGAAATCCATGAATCTTATTTTAAACAGACCCAGCGTAATGAACAATAAAATCAGTGACAGTATGCCGATAAAAATACCCGGAATTATTATGGCCGGGTTTTTACCTGTTGAAATGGAATAAAAACCGACCAGGCTTATTGAAGTTATCAAGCCGATAACCGGCCAGATGTTTTTAAACTGAATTACATTGACAAAAAAAATATAATATAAGAAAAGGAACAGGGATGAAAGCAATAAAATTATCCCCGGAATAATAAATTTTTTGCGTTTAAAAAACAAGGCGAGGATAATCATATGAACTGAAAGTACCGAAACGAAAAAAAGAAAAAAATATTTTATCTCGAGTCCCTTGAACAGTACCTTCACCAGAATTGATAATCCAAAGATAAAAACATACAAACCTAAAATTTTCTTTGCCATAATACACTCTTTTACTGAATAATATATTTAATATTATAATTGGTCAAACAATAATTAAAGAATGAATAAAAAAGGTAAAATAAAAGCCATCATAGCCATGTTGATGCCGGGTTTTATCTGATCCGTAACTTTACGTTCTATATCCTGGCTTTCCTCTCCCAGTATCATTTTTAAACTCAGTATTGCCGCTTTAATCATGTCATCATCCGGTTTTTTAGTTGTAAACAGCTGAAAGAACAATCCGGGCAGGATAAAAAGCCTGACAAACGGGTTTTTCTGGTATTTGCCTGAAATTTTAAGCAATTCATAACTGATACCGGCAACAATCGGCATTCCGATAAAAATATGCGAGGCAATGTGTATCAGTCGTTGAACAACTTTCCCTGCGTGCAAACCGATAAAATTCAGGTCATGGAGATTATTATACCAGGCTTGTGTGTTGTAAAAAAAGCTGAAAAAAGGGAACACTATCAGTGTAACGAGAAATACAATAAATATGAATGAAGTGCCGCATCTCGGATGAAGCCGTGAAAATTTTTTGACATTTTCGACTATCAAATCATTTTTTGCTTCATAGGCATGTATCGTCATGTGTTCGGCACCATGGTATCCGAATAATCTCCTGGAATCCTTGAACAATGAGATAAAAATCAAATAAAGGAAAAACATGATCAATCTGAATATTCCGGCAACGATGTTGTATGAAATCGGATTATTGTTATAATCAAGATTAAAAAATTTGGGCAAAAAATAGGGGACCCCGGTAAAAATGAACAGTGCTATAATTGTGGACAATATCAGCAAAATTATCATCGACAAATTTGATGTTTCCTTTTTTTCTTCAGGATATATGATATCCGCCGATTTATTCAGAATTTTCATGCCCAGGATCATGTTTTCAAACAAACCCACTATACCGCGGATAAAAGGCAGACCCAAAAATTTGATCCTTTTCCCGACAGGTATGTATTCTTTTTTTTCCTTGTAAAAAACACCGTTATTCTGTTTTATAGTAAAGGCATAACCTTTCTGCCCTCTCATCAAAACACCTTCAATCAATGCCTGGCCGCCATATGCCAGATTTTTTTCCTGCATTTTATCTTTATCCAAATTAATTCTCCATAAAAATTGACTTTAGTTAAATATATATATAACACAAAATAGCAAATTATATATATAAATATTATAGATATTTTACCAAATTTTATAAAACAGTCTTATATATTTTGTAATATTTAAATTGCAAATTTTAGGTTTTATTATATAATTACTATTAAATGTTAATATAAATTTTTGATTTTTTAAAAATCTTTTTTATAATTTTATAATTATTGTAGTTATTATGGTTTTAAAAAATTTACTCAACAATGAAAACATTTTTAATAGTATCTTAAACCCATTTCTTAATGATAAAAATAATCATATAATTATGGAAGACAAAAACAATGTTTCATTGTTCTGTGATATTATTTTAACATCAAATTATGACAATCTGTATATTTTGAACAAAAAATTCCCTGCTTCACTAATATTGTTCATCAATGAAAAACATCATGCAAATATGTTTAAAAATGTGTATTACTTATATCCCAATTCGTCAAATTTTGACCTGAATTACCAGTTAAATAACATACTCAACCTTGCACAAACAATAAAAGAATCATATTTCAGAAAAACGATAATTTCAATTAAAAATCAGACCGGTATCAATTCAATAGCAAAATTATTCGAAAAAATAGGATTTTACCTGAAAATTATTGACATAAACGATTCAGGCATGAACTATGATAAATCTTTTTATGAAATGATTTTCAATAAAAAAGAGGGAATTATCCATAACAACAACCAGTTGTTCGGATTTTTTATAAAAAAAAACAAGCAGGTATATTTTTTCGAATCAAAATGGCACGAAAAGGCAAACCTTAACAAATATCTTATAGATGAACTTATCGAAGGATTGAAAAAAAGCGAATTTGCCAAACCTGACATAACGCATGCCGGTGCAGATCAGCCGATAGCAGGAAATGACATAGAGGCTAAAGAAAAATTCCTGTCCGATCATATAGGAGAAGGGCTTTTCATAGTAGACATGAATAATGCAATAATATTTTACAACAATATTTTTGCAAAAATGTTTGGTCTCAAAAAGGAACAAATAACAGGAAAAAAGCTGGGAGATATTATCAAAATAGCCAATAACGACAATTATTTTATTAACTGGAAAAAAGGTCATGCAGAACCTAAAAAAGTTGACATCGAGGCGAATGATACAGAAATAAGAAAATATTACAGCATAACCTATTCACCTGTAATGGATAAGGGAAAAATAATCAATACATGCGGAATCATCAGGGACATAACACTGCAAAAAAACCTTGAAAACAGCATTCATCTGTCCCGTCTTGAAACTGAAAATCTCAACAGGAAATTATTGAACATCCAGAACGCAATAATCCTGGGATTTTCCAAATTATCGGAATACAAGGACAAGGAAACAGGCGGACATCTTGACAGAATACAAAATTACGTCAGGGTGCTTGCACAAAAATTGTATACAGACGAGCTGTTCATCGATTACGAATCTAAAAAGAATTACATAACCGAAGCCTATATCGAAGAAATAACCCTTTCATCCCTGCTTCATGATATTGGCAAGGTCAGTATCCCGGACAATATCCTTCTCAAACCGGGAAGATTGACAGATGATGAATACCAGTACATGCAGCAGCATGCAAGGATCGGCGGTGATGCCCTTACTTACCTCCATGATATAGTCGGCGAGCAGTCATTCCTCACTATAGCGAAGGAAATCGCATACTATCATCATGAAAAATGGAACGGCAAGGGCTACCCTTTTTCCCTGAAGCAGGAAGAAATCCCGTTGAGCGCCAGGATAGTGTCATTGTGTGATGTTTATGATGCCCTGACCACAAAACGTCCTTACAAGGCGGCCTACAGCCATGAAAGGTCATGTGAAATAATTTATGATCTTGCCGGAATACAGTTTGACCCGGTAATAATTTCGATATTTTCAAGCATTGAGAATGAATTCAAGATTATCAGAAGGAAATTCGCTGATTAAAAAAACTGCCGGTGGTCGGACTCGAACCGACACGAGGTTGCCCTCACCAGATTTTGAGTCTAGCACGTCTACCAGTTCCATCACACCGGCGGCTGAAAAAGATTATTGTTTTTATCAAATATCAGGCCAATAGTCAATAGATATTCAAAAAAAAACGATTGACTAAGCTTCAAAAATAACAGATATAATCAGTTGTCAGGAACGACAATGAAAATACTTAAACCGGGAAAAAAAGAAATCAGGGCAATCATTTTCGACTTCGACGCCACACTCATGGATACTGAAGAACACTGGTACCTTGCAGACAAAAGATTAATGGCTGAATACTGTATTGATTTCACAAAGGATATGAAAAAAAAGTATATCGGCAAGAGCCTTGACGATATGGTGAATGACCTGCATAAAATTTACAGGCTTGATGTTTCAAAGGAAGAGATAAAGGACAAGAAAAACCGTTTTTTCCTTGAAATATCTAAAGGCATGATCAAAATGTTCCCAAGAATGAAAAAACTCTACGAATATTTACGGCAATTGAAAATTCCCATGGCCATAGCTACCGGAACCGATATCACTGTTGTAACGCAGGTGCTTGAAGAAAACAATATATTGAACGATTTTCAATTCATTCTCACTGCCGCCGAAGTAAAAAAGGGAAAGCCCTTCCCCGATATTTATATCGAAACTTCAAGGAGACTGGGAATCAAGCCTGAAAACACTGTTGTATTCGAGGACTCTCCCTACGGAGTGGAGGCGGCCGTGAAAGCAGGATCGAAATGCATAGCAATACCCTACCTGCTGAATGAAAAACCCGAAGATGTATTTTATCTGTCCGATGTACTGATTGAAGGCGGGATGAATTGCCTTGACCCGGAATTAATAAGGAACTGGATAACAGGAAAATATTGACAATTCTTCCTTATTATATAATAATGCTCAAAATCAAATTTTTAATCAGGATCACCAGATGAATTCTTCGGAAATAAAAACGACAATCCAGGAAATGAAAGAGAAAGCCGTTGCAAAAATCGGCTCCTCGAAAGACAGCAAGAGCCTTGAAGAAATTAAAATACAGTATCTCGGGAAAAAAAGCGAGCTCACGGCTTTGTTAAAAATGCTGGGGAGCATTCCGCCGGAGGAAAGACCGGCAATAGGCGCACTGGTAAACACTGCAAAGGATGAAATCGAAAAATCGCTCAATGACGCCTTCTCCGGCATCAAGTCCGAAGAAATGAACAAACAGTTTGAAAAGGAAAAAATAGACATTACACTTAAAGGGCGTGCCCCGCACACGGGAACAAGGCACCCGCTGCGCGCCGTACTGGACCAGATAGAGGACACATTCCTCGGCATGGGTTTCACGATATCAGAGGGCCCGGAAATTGAAAACGAATACTACAATTTTGATGCCTTGAACATACTTGCCACGCATCCGGCAAGGGATTCACAGGATACATTATATTTTGACAATAACCTCCTCCTTCGAACGCATACTTCGCCTGTGCAGATACGCACGATGCAGAAGATGGCGCCCAACCCGATAAGGGCCATATTCCCCGGCAAGGTCTTCAGGAGGGACGCATGCGACGCATCGCATTCCCCGCAGTTTCACCAGGTCGAGGGGCTCATCGTGGACAAAAACGTCAAATTCTCAGATCTCATCGGGGTGCTGGAGTTATTCTCAAAAAAAATGTTCGGCGAAAAGGCGAAGATCAAGTTAAGGCCGAGCTTTTTCCCGTTCACAGAGCCATCGGCAGAAGTCGATGTGAGCTGTTTCATATGCGGTGGGAAAGGGTGTTCAAGCTGCAAACAGTCGGGCTGGCTCGAAATCCTCGGGTCGGGCACCGTGCATCCGAACGTACTGAGGAACGGCGGATATGATCCTGAGGTATTCACAGGATATGCATTCGGCCTGGGGCTTGACAGGGTCGCTATTTTGAAATACGGAATAACCGACATAAGGTTGTTCTATGAGAATGACGTAAGATTTTTGCACCAGTTCAGATAAAAAAGATAAAAGGAAAAATCATGAAGGTATCATACGAATGGCTCAAGGAAATTTTAACGGTAGGCGAAGACGCCAAAACCATTGCGGATAAATTCACATTAAGCGGCCTCGAGGTTGCATGTATAATGAAAACCGGCATCGGCAAACAGGATGTTGTCTGTGTAGAATTACTCAAAGTCGAAAAGCATCCCAATGCCGACAGTTTGTTTCTCACGGAAGTCGATGCGGGTAATTTCGGCAAAAAGACGATTATCACAAATGTCAAGGGACTGTCTGCCGGTCAAAAAGTATTCGCAGCGCTTGAGGGCGTGAAGCTTGCCAACGGCATGGAGATAAAAAAGACAAAGCTCAAGGGCATCGAAAGCGAAGGCATGTTCGTCGGCTGGGAGGAAATCGGTTTCGGCCAGAAAAACGAAACTTTATTTTTCCTCGACAATGATGTCAAAAACGGCACGAATTACAATGACGTTGCAAATTTCGACGATTCTGTGATAGAGATAGAATTGACTTCCAACAGGGGCGACTGCCTCGGCATGTTCGGCATCGCAAGGGAAGTAAGGGCCTCTTTTGGCGGGGATTTTAAAAATGTCGACACAAGTTATAAAACCGTGGATAAAAACATCAACGACTTTTTTAAAGTCGACATCAATACAAAAAACTGCCTCAGATACTGCGGTGCGGTAATCGAGGATATCGTGATAAAGCCCTCCCCTTACTGGATGCAGGCAAGACTCATCAAGGCCGGGATCAGGCCGATCAACAATGTCGTAGACATTACAAACTATATTTTAATGGAATGCAACCAGCCGCTTCATGCATTCGACATGGACAAAATAAATGGCAGGAAAATAATCGTACGCGACGCTGCAAAAGGCGAAAAGCTCACAACCCTTGATGACATAGAAAGAACCCTCGATGAGAATGACATCGTGATAGCCGATAAGGCACAGGGTCACTGTATCGGCGGCGTTATGGGTGGCCAGGTGAGTGAAGTAAGCGATGCAACGAAAAATATATTCCTCGAAGCTGCATTCTTCAGGCCCGAGAATATAAGGAAGACCTCGAAAAAAACCGGCTTAAGGTCGGAGTCATCATACAGGTTTGAAAGGGCGATCGATATCGAAAGGGTCGACTGGGCGTTAAAAAGGGCGCTTTACTACTTCGAACTTTTGAAGGCCGGCAAAGTCTGCAAGGGAATAATCGACGTTTATCCGGAAAAATTCAAAAAACGGGTTGTTGAAACCTCGGCTTCATGGATAAACGGCAAACTCGGCACCGATATACCTTCCGAAAAAATGATCGAGATTTTGAAAAGGCTCGAGTTTGACGTAGAGTCCAATGGAGACTCCATAAAAATCACGGTGCCGGGCTGGAGAAACGACGTTGCCATCAAAGAGGACATTGCCGAGGAAATCGCCCGAATTTACGGATACAACAACATAAGACCCACCTACTACCCTTCGAGCCAGGCCGCATTACGCACATTCGAACAGCAGCATGAAAAATCATTGAGGGAACTTATGTACAGGACGGGCTGTGACGAGATGATAAATTTCAGCCTTTACGGCAAACCTTTGTTTGACAAAATGAAACTTTCACAGGATCATTTTTACAGGAAGACCATAAACCTCGGCATCCCGTTGAGCGAAGAATGGGCCGGTATGCGAAACTCGCTCGTTCCAGGCATGATAAAAACCGCTTCCTTCAATTATACGAGGCAAAACAAGTCATTCGCGATGTTTGAAATCGGCAACATAAGCATCGATGAGGGAAAAGATTTCCCATTCGAGGAAAGAAGGCTCGGAGTCATGCTATGCGGCTGCAGGTCAGAAAAGGATCACACCGGCGAGGAAATAAAATACGATTATTACGATATCAAGGGCATCGCCGACTGCATATTCGATTTTTTTAAAATTAATGTCGACTTCAAAAAATCGGAAGAAACTGTTTTGCATCCGTACCAGCAGGCAAAGATGTTTTGTGCCGGCAAAGAGCTCGGTATCATCGGCAAGATACATCCGGTGATCTGCGATTCATTCGACATAGATGCGGGGCTTTACGTAATTGAGCTCTCCCTCAAGACTTTATTCGAAAACATCAATGATTCTATTTTATACAGGGAGATACCGAAATTCCCGTCGTCGGTGAGGGATATGTCGCTCATCGTGGATGACAAGGTTGATTCAAAAAAAATCATCGATACCGTAAATGCCTCCGGCGTGGACATTCTCCATGACGTGAGTGTTTTCGACGTTTATTCGGGAGAAAACATCCGGCAGGGGAAATACTCGATTGCGATAAAACTCATATTCAATAAAATAACATCAACATTGACCGATGACGAGATCGACAGGGCGCTGGAGAAAATACTTAAAAGCCTCCAGACCGGATGCAGTGCTGAAATCAGGAAATAGGGAACAATGTTAAAAGACGTATATTTCATTTCGATGGAAGGCAGGAAGGATTTTGCAATCGGCAGTTTCACTGTAAGGGAAGATGTCGCTTTGCCGATATTCATCGAAGAAAACAGGAAGCTTTCCCCCGAAGACATTACGCCGGAGAACATAATCAAGGGCATGATCAAGGTACTGACCGACGACCCGGACAACGAGTATCTCGACTATTACAGGGAATTCATCTTTGCAGTCAAGCCGGACATAAATGAGAGCCTTTCGCGCATTGCTTTCGAAGCAGAAAAAAACGAACACTTTGACGATGCAATCGAGCTCTTCAAGGTGCTCTACATTCTTTCGAACAAATCCCGCGAACAGATTTTAAACCTCGCGATCTGCCACGACGAATACTCCCAATACCAGTTTGACCAGGGCCTCGAGATCGAAGCCGAAAAAAACGAGGAAGACGCATTCCAGTTTTACAAAGAGATAGAATCATTCGATGAAAAAAACGACAGGGAGTTATTCTACCTCGGCAGGTTTTACCTGCTAAAGGAAAACTACGATAAGGCAGCCGAGTATTTCAGGGAGTTTGTAGAAATAACGGATGACGATGAGCGAAAGAAGGAAGTTACCGGCCTGCTGAATGACATTTTCAAGGGCGGCTTTACCGACGATGACTACAATACTGCAATGGAATTAATCCAGGCTGACAAGGACAGTGAAGCATTCGAATTCATAGAAAAATTCATTGCAAAATACCCCGGATCATGGCACGCCCATTATGCAAGGGGCCTCGCTTTTAGAAAACTGGGGAATTATACCGAAGCCCTCACCGCATTTGAGACTGCCCTGAAATTCAATCCGGAATCCCATGATATCTTCAATGAAATAGGGCTTTGCTATACAGCCCTGAACATCTATCACAAGGCAGAGATGTATTTTTACAGGGCCTTGAAGAATAATGCCGAAGATCTGAATGTCATGTACAATCTGGCCCTTCTTTCCCTTAAAAGGGGCAACAGTGACGAAGCGCTGAAATATGCAAGAATCATACTTGAATACAACAAGGACGACATGCAGGCAAAAAAATTAATTGAAGAAATTGAAAATCAGAAAAAATAACTTGCCTTAAAAAAAATATGATTTAAAATTAATCCCATGCCCCGGATTAATTGCACATTATTTTTCCTTTCAGTGATATTTTTTTTGACGCTTAATTGCATATACCCGGCTGAAAAAACGATCCCCCAAAAAATCATAATCATTTACCCTGATACAAAAAAAACCGGCAGCTATGAAAAAGAAATTATCGAAGACACAAAAAGCATCCTGGAAAGCCTGGACAATGAGCTTTCGATCATTTATGTGAAGGAAAACGAATGGGCCGCTTACGGGAAGCTTGCCGAAGATTCTGATAATCCTGACAGCATGGCGCATTTCTTCCTGTATACCGGCATAACCGGCATTGTTTCGCTTTCATTTGAAAGATACGGCTACAACATCAGGATCAACCTTGATTTTTACAACATCCTGGATAATTCAAAGCACGACGAGTCATTCGAAACTGATGAAAAATCCGTAATATCCGGATTTGACGGCTACAATGATTTTATCAGTCAAAAAATTTTAAAATATTTTCCCGGCATCGATGTTGA
>JBJKSS010000144.1:0-7293 GCA_046703745.1 Spirochaetota bacterium | reverse complement strand
TCGGGGTATGCCTCGGTCACCAGTCTATATGCGCCGCATTCGACGTACCGATTGTAAGTGCAGACAGGATAGTCCACGGCAAGGTCGAAAAAATATTCCACAATGAAAAAGGAATATTCAGGAACATAAGTCTTCCCGCGATGGCCACAAGGTACCATTCGCTTGCCGCAAAGGAAGCCGACATCCCGGACTGTTTCACCATCTCGGCAAAGGCTGAAGACGGCGAGGTGATGGCTGTAGAACACAGGGACTACTGCCTCGTGGGTTTGCAGTTTCACCCGGAAAGCATAGGCACCAAAGAAGGTGAAACCATGGTCAAGAATTTTCTCAACTACAGGCATGATGTGGTGCCGGTAAAAAAATATATCCACCATCTTGTAGAGGGAAAAAGTCTTTCGCAGGAGGAAGCCTTTGACATAATGGACGAATTAACTGAAGGGTATATGAGTGAACCGCAGATCGGCTCGTTACTCGCTTCGATCCAGATGAGGGGCGTAACAGCCGAAGAGCTTGCAGGATTCGCCGGGGTCATGAAAAAAAAGGCCTCGAGTTTCCCGGAATGCACCATTGATGAAAAAAGGCTCGACACGTGCGGCACCGGCGGGTCACGGGAGGCCAAAACTTTCAACGTTTCAACTGTCGCTTCGTTAATCGCTGCTGCCGGCGGGACAAGGGTCGTGAAGCACGGCAACCGCGCTGCAACATCGAAGTGCGGGAGTGCTGATCTTTTCGAAAAACTCGGCGTCAACATAGACATCAGCCCGGAGAAATGTTACGAAGTTTTCAATAAAACCGGGATCACCTTTTTATTCGCAAGGAAATTCCACAGCGCAATGCGGCATGCTGCGAATGCAAGGGCGACACTCGGCTACAGGACGGTCTTCAACCTCCTGGGGCCGCTTTCAAATCCTGCGCATGCAACGCACCAGATAATCGGTGTATTCGACAAAAACCTTACTGAAACAATGTGCAGGGCGCTTTCGCTTCTCGGCACAAAAAGGGCGCTTGTCGTTCATGGGCTCGACGGCCTTGACGAAATATCGCTCACCGCGCCGACAAAAATAAGCGAGCTGAACGAGGGCTGGATCAGGACGTATGAATTCAACCCCGAATCGATAGGCCTGAAGCTCTACGATCATGAGGAGCTCGCAGGCGGAGATACCGAAAAAAACAAAAGCATAACATTGAGCATTCTAAGCGGGGAGGAGTCACCACGTGCAGATCTCGTAAACCTGAATGCAGGTGCGGGTCTGTACGTCTACGGTTTTGCAGCGAGCATTAAAGAAGGCTTTGAGATGGCAAAGGAAATCGCCATGTCAAAAAGGGCACTGGAAAAACTGGAAGAGCTGATAAAACAGAGCAACCTGTAAAAAATACCGGCATATTAATAATTCTTCCGACAATGAACTTTTAGCCGGCTGTCTCCGATAAAATTTCCATGGGCACAAAATATTTTTCAAACAGAAGGATCACTTTTCGCGACCGCATCAGCATAATGGGCAAAATCACTGTCAGGACGGACGGCAGGACATTCACCGAGAATATCGAGATCGAGGACATAACGTACGACGGCATGAAAATAGTATTTGCCAACAATGACTTCCTGTTCCGCTATCTTGATCTTTATGAAAAAAATGACGGGGAAATCACAACCGAATTCGAATATAACGGCAGCAATTACTCATTCAAACACACGATAAACTGGTTCAGGATATACGATATGGGCGAAAGGGATTATTACATTCTGTCGAGCCTGAAGTTCAAAGACAGGGAAAATTTTGAAAAGGAGCTTGTCGATTTGATAATCAGTATCCAGATGGGAAATTTTTTGCTGATCTGAATTGACATGATTTAAACAAGGAGAGCCGCATAAAATGATAAAGGCGATAATTTTCGATCTGGGCGGAGTAATAATAGACCACGGCCCGCAGCTTGAATACTTCGTTGATTTTTTCAAACCGCGGAACAGGGAGGAATTCTGGAAAAAGCTCAACCATTTTGTCGGCCCGTTATGCGAAGGCAGAATGACAGAAGAGGAATACTGGACAAAAATTGCAGAATCAGAAAACATCGATCCGGCATTGATCCCGAAGGACCTCTGGACAAAAAATTATGAAGAACACACTGTAATAAACAATGAAGTTATCGGGCTAATCAAAAAGCTTAAAAAACATTACAGGTTAATCCTTATATCAAATATCCTGGAATCTCATGTGAGGATCAACAAAAAGCGGGGCATACTTGATTTATTTGACGACACCGTTCTTTCCAACGAGGTCAGGCTTTCAAAAGACGGCGCAGAAATATTCCTCCTTGCATTGAAAAGGAACGGTCTTGAGGCCGGCGAATGCATCTACATCGATGACATAAAAAAATTCGTCGATACCGCCGAATCGGCCGGAATGAAGGGAATATTGTTCAAAAGCTACAATGAACTTGTAAAAGACCTGCGATCCTGCTCAATTAATATTTGAAAATCAATTTCCCCGAAAAGCTAGTTTGTTTCGGCTTTCGCCTTGTCCTTGACTATATCTTCGATGCTGACATTAAGTGAATATTCAAGATCAAGGAGATTCGAGATGTATTCATACTGCTGCTTCAAAAGATTGAGTTTGGCACCATTGAGACCGTTTTCGGCATCCTCGACATCGAGGAGTTTTTTCGTGCCTGCCTTGTAGGCCTCGTATGTCATCGAATAAACTTCCTGAGACAATTCGATGTTTGTTTTAAGCGTTTCGATCGACTTCAACGATTTCTTCATGTTCAATACTATTGACTGTATCTGCCTTTTCGTATCGAGCCTTAGCTGCTCCAAAGCCTTGAAAGTGTCCCTTATTGTGAATTCATTGTTGACGATTTTCATCTGTTCCCGCGAAAAGGCAAACATTGCGCTTAACGGTATTGAAAATCCCAGGGTCAGGGCGCCGGTTCGTTCGACCCAGTCATTATTGACATCGCTGAACCAGTTTGAATTTTTGACGGGATCCTTGAGATAGATCGGGTCGTAAATATATGAAATGAAAAATGACGGGGTGATGCCGGCAATGCCCATGTTGCGAACGTTACGCAGGTTATCCAGCGCCAGACTCAACGACTGGATTTCCAGCTTCCTGTCCATGTACCTGTTGAGAAGATCCTGGTAATCCAGGTTGTATTCAACTATGTCGGGCATGCCGCTTGTTAAAACCGGTTCAACATCATCTTTCAGGCCGATCATCTGCTTGAAATTAAGCATCGCCTGCTTGAACGCATTCTCCATATCCATATATTCGGGTTTTATATTTTCATAATCGGATTTTGCCTTCAATTCATCGACTTTTGTACTGATCCCGTTTTGCCTGTTTATTATGGCCTGGTCATAGCTTTTTTTGACGGTATCCATTTTTTCATTGATGATTTCCATGGTATTTTTAAGAATTATGAGCGAATAATAGGTCTTTTTTACATCCCTCTTCAATTTTTTTTCTGCAGTTTCAAGGGAAAGCTTCCCGCTTTTCCAGTCGAGCACCGTCTGGTAAACGGAAAATTCCGATGCAGCATTGAGGTTGTATGAAATCTGGAAACTCATTCCTACGGACCATGACGGTATTGTCGGGTCGATGACCTGGCTGTATATGGACACATCATCCGAAATTTTTACATGCTGCAGGCTGTCATCAACAAGAAGCTGGGGATATTTTTTCGTTACTGCCTGGTCATCCAGGTGGGTCATCGAAAAACCGAGACTCGCCTCGGGAATGAATCTGTTCCAGCTGGTGGCCATTGCCCAGGTGTATTTCTCAAGACTTATATTTTCCCTTATGATATTCAGATTATTCTTCAACGCCATCGCAATGGAAGTATTGACATCAAGATCGAGATTTTTCATCTCTTCGGGATAAAAAGGCATAACCGAAAGTATAATGATAACCATAACCAATAATTTTTTACTCATTAATTACTGCTCCTGTCATTTGGTGCATTTGATCCGAACCGGGTATTCAAAAATGAATCAAAACTTTTCATTTCCATGAGAATGACTTTGTTAAAAATTATAATACACCATAATTCAAATACAAATAAAAATATTAAAGAATTAATTATAATATATTTTTATCGATTTGTTTATATATGATTTGCCGCAATTTTCAGGAATTTTCATTCAATTTACCTGCTGCACGGACTAAAATCCGGCACAGGGAAATCAAATGGTCATTTTTATACAAACAATAAGCTGTAAAAGCGAAAAATAATGAGGAACATGCCCGCCGGTGGATAATCTTACCGGCAGGCTCCCTCCTGAATATATCAGCCTACCGGTTGAAATAACTCCCGAAATAAGGCAGTACGCCTGTTAAAAGCCTTTCATTGAATTTGTCCGAATGCCCACCATCAAACCTGATCACTTCATGCGGTATCTTGTTGGCATCCATGACCTTCGAATAAAAATCAATGCCTTTGGGTATCCATGAGAATTCGTCGTTGAAACCGTATTCCATTATGATACCGTTCAGTCTGGTTCCCCTGTTTTTATAGGCCTCTATTTTTTTCAGTGCATCGCCCATACCTGACTGCCATGCATTATAAACACCTTCATTTGCAACGAGCTTGCAGCCGGATTCTTTATACGGGAATGCGAAATATGGAGGCTGTTTCGGATCGGGTGAAAAACTTGTGCCCATGGCAAACATGAAAAGATCGTTCGGAGTCGAATGAAACCTCATTTCATGCGTCACAATTGTTTCAAGGCTTTCTTTGCCTGCAGCGGCCAATTTGGACAAATTTTCCATCTCATCGGCCATGGCTTTTATCTTTATTTCGCTGCCCAGGATATCCGGTAATCCGCTATCTTCAAGCAACGCAGGGCTCATGGCATATACCGCGCTGAATACATCGGGGTGCCTCAATGCAATATTGATTGCACCGAAACCTCCCATCGAATGCCCAGAGATGGCCCGGGCAGAAGCTTTCGGAACGGTTTTGTAATTGCCGTCGATATAGCCGACAACGTCTTTGACAACATAGTCCTCCCACCTGCCCGTTACTGTGGAATTAACGTAAAAACTTCCGTTAAACCTGTTGGCGCCGCTGATCCCCACAATTATAAAGCCTTTGCCCGGCTGCCTGCTGAAA
Source organism: Spirochaetota bacterium (assembly GCA_046703745.1). Taxonomy (GTDB): domain Bacteria; phylum Spirochaetota; class GWE2-31-10; order GWE2-31-10; family JAFGQB01; genus CAZHHK01. The sequence goes on along the minus strand of JBJKSS010000144.1, from coordinate 2,181 downwards.
TAATGATCAGCCGTTGATTTAAAGGAAGCAAGGATCATTTCAGGTGTTGCAGAATAACCGCCGAGGAAATAAAGCACCGGATAATCCTTCCCGCTGGTATATCCGGCCGGAGTATAGACCACTATCTTTTGCTCAGCAGAATCAAAAAGCAGGTTATACTTCAGTGACGCAGCATTGATGGTTTTAAACTCCAGTTTTCCGGTTTTGGCATTACCGGTACAGTTCAATAATGAAAAAATTAACCAGAAAAAAAGCAACAACTTTGCATATTTCAATTTAATCATGAAAATTTCTCCTGTAAAAATATTATTGTTGATTGAATTGATAATAAAAATAATTATGGAAAAAAAGTACTAAATATTAATGTACGTTATAAAAGTTGATTTATCCCGATCGGAATACTCTTTATAAAAAAGAGAGATAGAGCATATAAGCCGGGTTCTGTTTAAAGCAGTCATCTATCTGGCCGTTACGTCACCGTAACGGTCATGCTATCCACCCGGGGATTGGAAGAGTAAGACAACTCATCCCCTGCTTGATATTGCTCCTGATGGGGTTTACAGAGCCATGAATGTTACCATTCATGCGGTGTGCCCTTACCACGCCTTTTCACCCTTACCGAGCACTCAACGCGGATCGCTTCGAAATACTCGCGATGACGGTTCGTCATTGCGAACGAAGTGAAGCAATCAGCGTTGAGTGCTCGGCGGTATATTTTCTGTTGCACTGTCCGTTCGTCGAGCACTCAACTGCTTATATTAAACAAATATTATACATTTTTGCTTTTTGACTATATTCATCAAGCAAAAATATTAACTATTGTCTAATTTAGGCAATTGAGTGCTCGACGACCCAGATGTTATCTGGCATCATGTCTTATGGAGCCCGGACTTTCCTTCGAGCACCCAACTTTATAAAATTTGCAAAAGTAATTATTCCGGCATTTATAATAGCCAATTAATAAAGATAATTACAATTGTCCAATATTAAAAGTTGGGTGCTCGACGACTGCAAGCTCTATCTCGCCGTTTTGTTTTTTATCAATTGCTATGTTGGCCAGTTTGTCAGCATCCCTGTTTTCATTGCGGGGAATATGCTTTATAACAACGTTCCTGAATTCCCTGATCAGACCGACCGCTTCTGTAAAAAGACCAAGCAATGCCGTGTTTTTAACATTATATATGCCGTTGATCTGGTTGCATAACAATTCGGAATCCGAAAATATATTAACCTTGTTGACTGTTTTTTTGTCAACGAGCTTCAAGGCGTTTATCAATGCGAGGTATTCTGCCTGGTTATTGGTCATTTTCCCGATATACCTGAAATACCCGGTGGCCTTGCCGTGAATGATTATCTTTATACCTACGCCTGACTCGCCGGGATTGCCTCTTGAAGCACCATCAATAAAAATAACCGCGTCATGGTATTGCTTGTTGTAATTTAATGCCAGATATGACTCCAGTTCCTCAAAAGTGATTTTCAAATCTTTTGATATTATTTCAAGACATTCCTTGTTATTCTTTAATGCGACTAAAATTCTTTCATTATTTAAAATCAAACCCGCAATCCTGTTATCAAAAAATTAATCGTCGCTGTCATCATCACCGAAAAATTCCGTATCCTCTTCTTCCATACCCTGGTCAATGGCAAACAAACTTTCCGGATTGTCATCATAAAATAAAATTCTTGAGCAATTCGGACAAAACTGGATTTCCCTGTTTTCCCTGATCTTGTTGATGAATTCGGCAGGAATAGCAAGAAAACAGCCGTTGCAATACCCCTTGGTAACACTTACAATACCGATCCCATCCTTGTTTTTCACTATTTTCTCGAATTTATACCTTATGCTGTCATCTATTTCCTTTGTAAGATTTTCTTCATCCTTGATGAGACTGCCATGCTCTGATTTTATTTTATCAAGCTCAGCCTTGATGCTTTCCTCTTCCTTTACGATATCTTCTTCCTGCTGTTTGATTGCTATTTCATCCTTTCCGAGAGCGCTTCTCAGATCCTCTATGACCCTTTGATCCTGAAGGAGATGGAACCTGTATTCCTCTTCCTTTTTTTTGGCCATTGCTATTTCGCTGTCCAGCGCCTCATATTCCCTCTGTGTGGAAATCGCCTTGACTTTTTCGGTAAGTTTTTTTTGATGAAGGGACAACTCTCCCATGAGTCTTTGAT
>JBJKSS010000143.1:0-2639 GCA_046703745.1 Spirochaetota bacterium | reverse complement strand
GTTTGGCAGGAAGAAATTTTTCATCATGCTGGGGGCCATACCTTACGGATTTTCTTTCTTTCTGCTGTGGATGGTCCCGTTTGGCTGGGTGATCATGCATAAGATTTTTTTTGCTTTTGGCACTTTTTGTTTTTACTGCGTTATTCATTCCACAATAAATGTATCGTACAAGTCGCTTGTGCCTTCGATCACGGAAGACTATGAATCGCGAAGTTCTTTGAATGTTTACAGGACGGTTTTTTCATTGCTTGGAATACTCATCGGCGGTACATCCAAAATAACAATAAGCCTGTTTCATTCCTTGTATACCGGCCTGACATTTATGGGACTGTCATTCGGATTAATAGTGGCTTTGGCCTCTTTCATTCCCGTATTTTCTATTAATGAAAGCAGCGGCATGGGAAACAGGAAATTCAAATTCCGGGAGCTGTTCATGGTATTCGGCAACAGGCCGTTTTTAATTTTAATACGGATGTTTGTTTTTACAACCATTGCTACAACGGGATTGATCAGTTCGCTCACCTTTTTTTGTCATGGCATAATGAACAGGGGGAGTTTCCCTGTTTTGATGATTTTCATTTTAAGCGGGATTTCGGGTGTGCCTTTATTAAGAAAAATTGAAAGACGTTTTGAAAAAAAGCATATTTTTATATTTTCAATAATAATATCCTCGCTGTTGATCCTGTTTCTTTCCGTGTTTTTGAATCAAGGTTATTACGGTTTGTTTCTCATTATTACTTTTTTTATCGGTATTTTAATGTCCACATACCATGTTTATCCCTTTTCACTGCTGCCGGATGTAATAAATCATTTTGAGCTTCAAAACGGCATAAGGTATGAAGCTTTGTTTTACGGTATATGGATCTTCATAAATAATGCTGCCGGTGCTTTGGGAATTTTGCTTACGAGCATTGTTATTTGGCTCGGGGAATTATTTTTTACGCGAAATTTCGGCATCAGGGCAGCGTTCGGTTTTTTAACTTCCTTTTTGTTTGTTACAGGCATGATGTTTCTTGTTGCTTACCCCATAACAAAGAAAAATTATGAAAATATTTTAAATGAGCTAAGGATGAACCGGGCTAAATAGATTTTGTATTTTTTTTAAAATGTGTGTTTTTTGGAAATTATATTTAAAAAATGCTATAATAGTTGACATATTAAGAGTTTTTTTATATACATAATAATATTAAAAATAAAATATCATGTTACAATATATAAACTTCACTATTTTATTACTATTGCTTTTCCTGGTTTCAGCGGTTATTTATATTTATAAAAGGAAAAACACTTTTAAAAATATATTAAAAAGTATCAGCTCTCCGTACGCGATTTTAAAAAAGAACGGCAAGGTTTTGCTGACAAATGACGCTTTTTTAAAGCTGTTAAATTATAGTACCAATAACCGGGAATCATTATCTATTGACAAAATAATAGAAGAAAACAGCAGGCAGTTTATATTTGACAAAATTGTTTCAAAATCTTCTGTTGATGAAATTATCAAGATTAAATGTATGAGGAATAACGGCAAGATACTCGCTCTGAACACCAGGGTCAAAAAAATCGGTAATGAGATCTATCTGGAGATAATAGATGAAAACAGGAACCTGGAAGCCGAGAAAAAATTAAGGGAGAGTCAGCGTCTCCTGTCGACCCTGATCAGTAATCTCCCGGGTATAGTTTTCCTTACGGATTCGAGTGATATATTGACAATGAAGTTTGTGAGTGACGGTTGTTATGATCTAACAGGTTACGAACCCATTGATATAATTGACAATAATAAATTGAGCTTTAACAGTCTCATTCATGAAGATGACAGGGAAAACGTCAAAAATATAATAAATGATTCCATAAAAAACAACAGGGCTTATCATATTTCATACAGGATAGTTTTATCCGGTAAAGAGGAAAAATGGGTTTGGGAGAGAGGCAAGCCGATTTTTACCAGCGATAATGAATTTCTTGCCATAGGCGGTTTTATCAGTGATGTTACGGAATACAAGCTTATGGAGAAGAAAATTGAGGAAGAAAAAGAAAAACTGGCTGTGACATTGCGAAGTATCGGCGACGGTGTCATTACCACCGATACCCAGGGAAGGGTCATCCTTGTCAACAAGGTTGCGGAAAAACTTACGGGCTGGACACAGAAGGAAGCCGGAGGAAGACCGTTATCCGAAATATTCAATATAATTAATGAAAAAACCTGAATTCCATGCAAAAATCCTATAGAAAAGGTTCTTGAAAAAGGCAAGATCGTGGGACTTGCCAATCATACGGTGCTTATTGCAAAAGATGGCACAGAAAGGGTCATTGCGGACAGCGGGGCCCCGATTAAGGATAATTTGAGCAGAATAATCGGCGTGGTTCTTGTTTTCAGGGATGTTACCGACAAATCCCGAATGGAAGAAGAGATGAACAAAATATTGAAGCTTGAATCGCTCGGGATACTTGCGGGCGGCATTGCCCATGATTTTAATAACATTTTAACTGCAATACTTGGCAACATAAACCTGGCCAAGATGTATTCCCAGGGCAACCGGGAACTGTACGAACTTTAGATTGATGCGGAAAAAGCCACTTATAATTCCAAATAGTTGACGGATCAGCTTTTGACTTTTGCAAAAGGCGGGACGCCTATAAAA
>JBJKSS010000142.1:0-5172 GCA_046703745.1 Spirochaetota bacterium | reverse complement strand
CGTTGATGCCGGACATCACGCCTTCAGAATACAGGAGCGTCGGCAATGGCATTATAAATTTCATGGGAGGCGCCGGCTCTCTTCTTGCATTCATCGGCGGCAAGATCCTTTACGACAGGAACACCTCGTACCCGTTTATTACCGGAGGGGCGATGATGCTTGCCGGCAGCCTTCTTGTCGTATTCTTCATAACGGAGGATGGGAAAAGGAGCCATGCAGAATCATCTTCCGCATTTTCATTCGCCGGATCATTCGGTGAACTTGCACAAAATTTGCGGGATGTCGTTGAAAAAGAGAAAAGCCTCATGCTGGTGCTCCTGTCGATATTTTTCTGGTTCATGGGGTTCAATGCCATCGAAACGTTTTTTACGATCTTTGCAAAGTACTACCTGGGGTTCAGGGAAAGCACCGGCGCCCTGATCATGGGATTCTTTTCAATTTCGTTCATCGTCTTTGCCATACCTGCGGGTTTCATCGGGAAAAAATCAAAAAGGAAAAATTCGATAATAGCGGGATTGGCGCTCCTGACCCTACTCATGGTGATGGCGGTTTACATGAAAGATTTTTCAAAAAACCCGGCTGCTGCAAACATGCTGGGAACTTTCTTCACGGTTAATCCAACCGTATTGATGTTTGGAGGGTTCACGCTGATTTTTTGCCTGGCCGGAATTTTCTGGGCATTGATAAATGTCAACTCCCTGCCCATGATACTCGACATGACGAAAAATGACAGGGCCGGCGGATATACCGGTTTATATTACCTTTCATCACAGCTTGCGAACATAGTCTCCCCGCCGCTGATGGGTTTTTTCCTCGATATTTTCACTTCACGGGGCAAATCCGCCGGCGGTTATGTTTCATTAATGGCGTATTCGGCAGTTTTGTTTTTTGCAGCGGCAATCATTATGCTTTTTGTCAGGCGCGGTGAATCGACAAACATCCGGCAATAATTTTTTTACTGTCAAATGCTTCTCATTCTTGCAAGCAGGTCTTCCTTCTGGAACGGTTTGGTTATCCAGTCGTTTGCACCGGCTTTTTTACCGTCGTTCTTCATCATTTCCTCGCTTTCCGTTGTGAGAATGATAATAGGTGTTTTCGTATGATCATTTTTTTTCCTGATTTCTTTCACAAGGTCTATGCCGTTCATACCGGGCATGTTGACATCGACGAGGAAAAAATCGAATTTGCCGGACTCGATTTTTCCAAGCGCATCCTCGCCGCTTTCCGCTTCTTCGTATTCGTAACCGCCGGATTTTAATGCCAGCACTATCACTTTCCTCATCGTCGAGGAATCATCCACAAGCAGGACTTTCATCTTCAAACCTCCTTCAGTTCTTTTATGATGACATCCCTGTCATAATGCCGTGCCATTTCGATCACGTCATTCATCGTGTTTTTTTTCAAATCATTCTTCTGCCCGCTGAAATCAAATCCGGCGAGCGAAAGTATGGAATCACAGGAATGAATATCCTCCCTCATTCCCGTCAGAATGTTTTTAACCGAATCGATCTGCTGTCGTATAATGTCCTGGAACTGCATCGATACGATTGCATCGTTCAGGCCGGATTCGACCCTGTCGATCCCGGATATTGATTTTTGATGGGAATCATTGATGATGCCGTATGCATCGGTAATTAATCCGATTAGATTTTCCGACCCTGCGAATGATTCGTTGATTTCTTCGACTATAATTTCCGTTTCGTCGATCCATCCGCTCATGAGTTCATCGCAGTATTTTTTGAATGAATCGGTGATCCCTGCAATTTCTTTGGTCAACCCGTCTGTTTTTTCTGTCAGCTCCCTGATTTCACCTGCGAGTATCCTGAAACTTTTGCCCTGTTCGCCGAGCCTGGCGGCTTCGATGCTTGAATTGATCGCTATGATTTTGTTTTTGTCTGAAATGTTTCTGATACCGTCCGATGTATTTTTTATTTTTATCAGCCATTCAAAAATGTTGTCGAGTTTTTTTTTGTTGTGACGGTTCAATTCGCCGAGCCTGTCGATTATTTTTTTATGTTTTTCCAGGGCAGCTTTTGATTCATCGACAACATTGTTAAAATCCCTGCCCCCAAGATTATTCTCAAACCTTGCACTGTTTTCTTCATTGTAATTCTTGAGGCTGTTGAATTCCTGTAAAAGCTCACCATACTTGTCAATCAGTATTCCTGCGGCTTTTTCGGTACCGGTGACGCTGTGCGAGAGAAGTCCGTTTAAATAGGGGATTTTATGGTATATACAGGAAGTTTTTAAAAGCAAATCCCGGATGCCGCCCAACTTTCTGATTTTTTCTGCATCGAGGTTTTCTTTTATGAAATTGAAATCAGCCTGCCCGCCTGCCGGTTTCAGATTGAAAACCGCACCGCATGAATCAAAAACGGTTTTGGCATAAGCCGTTAAATCGGAGTTTGCCTTTTCATATTTTTTTATTTCATCGGAATTACTGCCCAGCCTGTTTTCATAATCCTTTATTGTTTTTTCCAGTATTTTTTTGTTTTTTACTATCAATGAAATGATCACTGTAATGACCAGCGCCGTTATAACAATGTTGAATACAAATACGTCGATTTTGCAGAAACAATCGGTAAAAGCATTCAAAAAATTGAACGTTACAGAAGAGATGACTATGATTGGCATTATGACCGACGGTTTGATTATCTTCATGCCTTTATTCCTCCGCTATGAATACAAGCCTGAAGGGCATGTCTTGCGAATTGAAAAATATTTCAATTTTTTGTTTTTCCGGTGCATTGCCGTTCAGTATTATCTCGGGGAGTTCTATTTTACAGGAAAGCTTCGCACCGAAGAATTCAACAAGAAAGTTACCCGCAAGAACGTTCAGTATCTCTCCCAAGCAGTCATTCACATCACCGGGCGAAACTTCCATGACGGGTTTGCTGTAGATGTTTTCAACCATTGTTTCAAGCAGTTCTTCGGTGATTTCCATAATGATACATGCCCGGATAGGCTCCAGTAATTTTATGCTGGATTTTCTGATATTGCCGGGCAGGCTGTTTTCATTCTCCCGAAACATCAAAACTTCAAGGAAAGCCATCTCTTCGAATGTTTTTTGCACCGAGATGATGAGCGAATCCCTGATTCTGTTTAATCTGGTTTCATTAATCATGATTCGAACATCTCCATTATTTTATTTGGGGTCACCGGTTTTTTTACGACCCATTTTACGCCTATCCTGTAAAGTTCATCTATGCTGCTGTTTTCTCCCAGGGAAGTTGCAATGACAACCGTTATGTCTTTTGTGCCTGTATCTTCTTTCAGTATTTTCACGAGATTGCTTCCGTTAAGCTTTGGCATATTCAGGTCGGTGATGATGAAGTCTATCTTGTATGTTTTTACGGCATCCAGCGCCTCGAGGCCGTTTGAAGCAAAAACATAATCGGTATCCGTAAATCCCGATATTTCGAAGCACCTTTTTATTATCATCCGTGAAGTGCTGGAATCATCAACGATCAATATGCTTTTAATTATGGTTTTGTCTATATGGCCCATTTTTTCCCTCCTGACAAAATCTCGATTTCCCCAGTTGAAACATTGACGCTTACCGTCCTGCTGTAATTGCCCCCTACATCTTCACTTGAAATTGCAAGGTTGTTTTTCCACAGCAGTTTTCTTATTGCCAGAACGTTGCGTTTGCCTATGTCGAAGAATGAATCCGGATCGGTTATCGAGGCGCCCCCGGCTATCTTGATCCAGCAGTTTTTGCGTTCGGCCCCGTACCTGCCCATTTCCGTAAGAAGGATGGTGATGCCCGTATCGACAAAATAGCCCGGCAGTTCGGAGCTTTTTTCAGGATTTGCCGTAGAATCCGGCAGGGCCAGGTGTACCATGCCGGCGATGATGTTTGCTCTGTCGAAAACTATAAGTGCCACGCATGATCCCAGTGCATAAGTTTTGATCACGTCATCCGGGTTGTTGGAAATTTTAAACTCTCCGACTCCGACAACAAGCTGCGGCATTTGGTCTCCTTCAATTTTTGTAATAAACAGCCGGTTTTATGTACCTGAACAATGTTGTTTCCTTGACAAGCGATTCGGAATGACCGATGAACAGGTATGATGCTTCATTCATCACACTGTACAGTTTGCCGACTAGGTTCATTCTTGTCCTGTTATCAAAATAAATCATTACGTTCCTGCAGAAAATTATGTCGAATTTTCCCCTGAAGGGAAAAATCTCGCTCATCAGGTTGAGTCTTTTGAACAGAATCATGTCCTTTATTTCATCCCTGATTTTTACGGTCTCCCTGTCAATGATATCGAGGTACCTGAACCTGTATGCATCGGGAAGCTTCGAGGTCCTTTCAGCCGGATAAATCCCGTCGATCGCCCTTTTTAATGCCGTTGTCGAAATATCCGTGGCGAGAATCCCTGCATCGATTTTGGCCGGGTTGTCATCCAGGAAATCGTTTACGACCATGGAGAGCGTGTAGGCTTCTTCGCCGTAAGCACAGCCGGCGCACCATATTCTCAATTCGTTTTTCCTTGAAACAATATCCGGAAGCACAACTGTCCTGAGGAAATCAAAATGATCGCTCTCCCTGTAAAAGAACGAATGGTTTGTTGACAACTTGTCTATCATCAGCATCAGTGAAACGCCGGTTAGATCGTTTATCACATGCTCATAATAACTCGAAAAATTTTCAAATCCTTCCTGCCGCAGTATTTTATTCAGGCGGCCCTTGACCAGCTCCCTCTTGGCTGCCGTCAGATTTATCCCGAATTTGTCATAGACGAGCCTTGAAATTCTTGAAAACTCTTCATCGGAGATTTCGATAATGGAATAATAATTTTGTCCCTTCATTATCATCTCAACCCCTGTATTCCTATTCGATGCATTTTGCTATCAATGACCCGGAGTCAATGATCAGGCACACATCGCCGTTTCCCAGAATGCTGCATCCCGATATTCCCCTGATATCTCCCAGGTAACCGGAAAGTGATTTTACAACAACCTGGTTGTTTCCCACAATTTCATCAACAAGGAGACACGCTTTCCTGCCGCTGCTTTTTATTACTATTGCCATGTTTTCTTCTCTTTCGACGTCTTCTTTTCTTAACCTGAAGGCATCATTGAGCCTGATGACCGGCAGTATTTCTTCCCTCAATTTTATTACGCAATTTTCATTTATCCTTGTAATATTATCCCTGTTTATTT
>JBJKSS010000141.1:0-3716 GCA_046703745.1 Spirochaetota bacterium | reverse complement strand
TTTTGGTGAGTTGGATAATTACTCTTTCTCTCTTTTTTCGTTTCTTTTTCATACAAATTTTTACAAATTTTATTGAAAAAAGTAAATTCTTTTTTTTAAATTTATTTCATGCGGCCAGAGCACTAGTTTTGCTGAAGGGATATCTTCGGCATTATTCTCAGGAAAAATTCTTGCAGAAACAATTTTAAAAAATTTTAATAAAAAAAATATTATTCAAAATTATATTGAAAATATACAAAAAGAAAAAGATATTATTATTAATTCTTGGAAAAAAGGATTAAAATTAAACTAATAAAAAATTCAGGGATCCATCATGATGCTTCTATACTTTTATTTTGGTAGTTTAATAACTTTAAGTATATATCATCTTTTAGTTTTTATAGGAAGAAATAAAGATTATAGTAATATTGCTTATGCTATTTATTGTTTAGGAATAGCGGGAATGCTATTTTCAAAGCATCTAATGCATAAATTTTATGAAACCGACAGTGTTTTTTCCCGAACGGTCTTTTATGCATTTTGCTATCTTGTAGCAGCTGCAATCCCATTGATAATTTCTACAATATTTATTGATAAGATAAAATCAGAAAAACAAATTTTGAAATTTAAAAAAATTAAAAAATTTGTCCAATTATATTATTTGTTTATGGGGATATTGGCTATATTTTTGAAGTAATAGATTTTTATCCTCCCGAATATATTTTTTATACCCTTTTTATGCTTAATGCTTTCCTTTTCGCATATGCATTGACATCTAACTTCAATCAAGAACACCGTGATTTAATAGATATTAAAAACACCCTTGAACAAAAAGTCCAAGACCGCACCCGGGAATTGAAAGACACAATCGAACAGCGCACCAACTTTTTCATCAACTTCGCCCATGAGACACGCACACCATTGTCTCTCATCAGCAACCATTTATACAAGCTCGAGGAGCAGGCCGACAAATTTAACAACAAAGAGATTAAAAAAAGTGTTGATATCGTCTTGAACAACTATGAGAAGATACAGCGGGATATTGTGAACTTCCTTGATATCGAGAAGCTTGAGCACGGCAAGATGCTCTATAACAACGATGCAGTGATCGAGCTTAAATCGGTCGTGGAGCCGAAGATACAATTTTCAGAAAATATGCTGAAAGCCGGGGCATTAGATTATTGAGCCTCATCGAGGAAGCATGTGTGAGGATCGACCCATTCGCATTCGAGAGGATCATAAATAACCTTCTGGAGAATGCAGTAAAGTACAACAGAGAGGACGGAGAGATAAGGGTCAGCCTGAAAGCCGAAAAAGACAGTGTGATTCTCAAGGTCAGGGATACTGGAACAGGTATCGACAAAGAGCATCTCGAAAACATCTTCAAGCCTTTCTATCAGATATCTCATGAAAAATCAAACCTCCAGGGAATGGGCATGGGTTTGAACATCGTAAAACAGATAGTCGAACAATTTGGCGGCGAAATAAATGTGGAGAGCGAAAAAGGGAAAGGTACGAGCTTCACCGTTATTTTTAACAGGTCAGATGAAAAACCGAATATTGAAGAATACAATACGAAGATGGCTTTAAGGAACAACACGGTCAATTTTTTGCCCGAGAAAAATTTCGATGAAAACAAACCCGTTGTTTTTATCATAGAAGATAACCTCGAGCTGTTGTCCTATCTTCAGAAGGAGTTTTACGAAATATTCAATGTGTATGTGGCCGTTAACGGCAGGGAGACCTGGATAAAATAACAAAAATACCAATGCCGGATATAATAGTGTCGGACATAATGATGGATGAGATGGACGGCTATGCATTCTGCAGGAGCATAAGGGACATGGATGAATACAAAAACATTCCGTTCATATTCCTCACAGCCAAGACCATAGAGAAAGACAAGGTGCATGGCTATATAAGGGGAGCAGCGGATTACATAGTAAAGCCGTTTAACATCAAGGAATTATATTTCAAGATCAATCTCATAATAGACCAGAGAAGAGGCAACAGGAACAGGATATTGAACGAAATCGATGAAGGCAAAAAGAACAGAATGGCAAAAATATTGTCCGCTTACAGGATCAGCCCGCAGGAAGAGAATGTCATAAACCTGATTATGCAAGGCAAAGAAAACAAGGAAATTGCCGGAGAATTGGGAATAATGGAAAGTACAGTTAAGGCACATCTGAATAAAATATTCTTAAAAACAAAAATAAAGACACGAACAGGATTGATCAGGTTGTTTTTAGAAAATTAATTCTACAATGAGATCAAGGACATCATCGATGCTGTTTACAAGGGTGGCAAATTCTATGAGAACGGCAATGAGCTGACAAATATAACCGGCTGGAAAGAGATAAATAACAACATTACATTTTAATTATTAAAGGCATAAATCATGAACGCTGTCAATTATTCATATACACTTGAACAATTAAAATCAAGATGCCCTGCCGCATTCACAAGACTCTACAGGGAAAACAGGAACAAATTATTCTCATTCCTACTGATAAAGTCAAAGGGCAACCGTCAAATCGCAGAGGATGTTCTGTGCGACACCTTTCATTCTGCAATAGAGTCCGCACCAAAACTGAAAGACATAAAAAATATTCAAGGCTGGCTCCTGCAGATTGCCTCGAGAAGGCTCGCCGATCATTTTAAAAAGATGTACAGGGAAACGGATGTTTTGGAGAATTATAGCGATATTAGCCGCAGCTTTAATGACGCTGATGAATTACCCCGGCATGAGGCGCTTTTATTAAACAGCGCCTTCAATTGTCCGAATGAAAAGTATAAAAGGGTCATCACATTAAAATATATCGAAAATAAAAGTTTGAATGAAATATCCGGAGATTTCAATATGAGCCGGCGGCTGTCGACAACATTCTCGGATGGCAAGAAGGTACTTTGAAAAAAAATCGTCGGGATGATTTGGATATATCTGTAATCTGTCTCTGCACGAACTGCAATGAATTGTCCGATGCAACTGAAGGCTATTTCAGTATCTTTTCCTTATTCTCAAGAGCAACGATCTCACGCAGTTCGTTGTCGTCGAATTCGCTTATGAACATGTCGCCTTTTGACATTGCAAGTTCGGCAAGCTCCTTTTTTGCATTTATCATCCTATTTATTTTTTCCTCAAGCGTTCCCTGCGAAATCAGACGGTAGATCAGGACATTTTTAGTCTGGCCGATCCTGTATGCCCTGTCCGTGGCCTGGCTTTCAATTGCGGGATTCCACCACAGGTCGTAGTGAATGACGTTGGACGCTGCCGTGAGATTGAGCCCCACTCCCGCCGCCTTGAGCGTGAGAATCAGTGTGTCGACCTGCTTGCCGTTCTGGAACGAATCAATTATTTCATCCCGCTTTTTCCTGTTTACACCGCCGTGTATGAAGCTTATATTGTTACTGTACCTGCTCTGAATAATTTTTATCAACAACTCGCCCATTTCCCTGTACTGGGTAAATATCAAAACCTTTTCATTGCTCGAGTAAATTTTACCAAGTATATTGAGCATCATCATTGACTTGCCGGACAGGGTCGGTTTCGCATTGGGATTCTTGAGAAAATGGCTGGGATGGTTGCATATCTGCTTGAGATTCACCATGAGCTTGAGGATAAGCCCCTTCCTCGCGATACCTTCGCTGTCCTCTATTTTTTTCATCGCCTTGTTTACAACGCTCTGGTACAATGCAGTCTGTTCCTGGGTAAGCTCGGAATACTTGTTTATTTC
>JBJKSS010000140.1:0-3801 GCA_046703745.1 Spirochaetota bacterium | reverse complement strand
TTTCAACACTTTACACTGTTTTTCCGTGCGCGCCTGAAGAAACAAAAAAGGATACCTGCATGGCTCATACCGTTTTTCGGCGGCATTATAGTCTGGATGATAGGATCACTTGTTTTTTGTACAACAGGAAAACTCGGGGTTTTCGGACTGGGGTATCAGGATCTTTCACGTGCCCTTGATAATAATTTTATCTGGTGGGTCGCAGGGATAATGGTTGTTGCAAAGCTTGCTGCGACCATACTGTCGTACAGTTTCGGCGGATGCGGCGGCATTTTTTCCCCCCTGCTTTTCATAGGCGGCATGTGCGGATACTTTATTGCAGGGCTCGCAGGGCACTGGATTCCCATTACGCCTTCGGACAAGATTGTTCTTTCGGCAGTGGGAATGAGCACCTGTCTCGGCGCAGTTGTAAGGGCTCCGCTTACCTCACTGCTGATAGTTTTTGAAATGACCCATCAGTTTGACATAGTTCCAGGTTTGATGATCGGGTCCTTTATAAGTGTTATTATTGCCCATGCATTCGGGAAGGAAAACTTTTATGATGAATCATTGTTGCAGGACGGGCATGATCTTTTAAAGATCAAGCCGCCTCTTGATCTGAAAAGCTGGCACAGTCTTCCGATTTCTTCCATTTCAAATCCGAAGCCCGTTGTAATAAAGGACCTGTCCGAGGAAAATGTCAAGAAAATACTGGAGACCCATCCATACAAGTGCTTCCCTGTTTTTTTAAATACCAGGAAGATAAAGCTCATAACCCGGGAGCAAATGAAAACCATTGTGGATCAGAAAGCCGTCCCGGATATTCCTGATGCCATAACATGCCATCCGGATCAATCCGTTCAGGATGTCGGCAACAAGTTTATCCAGTCCCCTCAGGGAGTTATAGTCCTGGTTGACAAAAAAAACAAGGATATAACGGGTATAGTAACGCTTCATGATCTTTTACGTGCCCAGGCATCAATACTTGAATAAAACAAATTTGAATATTATTGGAAAGGGGCCTTGTGCCCCTTTTTGTTATCCTTACTTACAAAGCAAACTTTCATTTATTATTATAAATATAATTTTAAACCTGATTAAGGGTTTTGAGTTGATTTTTTAAGCAAAATATTTTAATTCGAAATTTAAGTTGTTATTTGAATTTATTGTATAATTTAAAAAAAATCAAAAAATAATTCTTAAAATAATATTAATTAAGTTGACAAAAGCTTGATTGTGAATGATAATAAAATATCAATAAAATTTTATTGATACTTGAAGACGATTTTATAAACAATTTATTGCAGTAAAAAACATTCACTCCTGCCTTTCTATGATTTTCAGGTGCATGCTTCATACCGCTACTAAATTAACGATTTATTTTATTGTTATGATTCGAGAAAATTAAATTTTATGGCTATTAAGAGAATCACTATGAAATACTGGCATGACGCAATAATAATAGGAAGCGGTATTGGCGGACTTGCAGGTGCCGCCTATCTTTCCAAAAAGGGCTACAGGGTCAAGGTTTTTGAAAGATTGAATGCCGCTGGCGGGTATATCAATACATTTAAAAGAAAAAATTATTACTTTGAAAACTCGACCCATTTTATGGCATTGGATCCCTCCGTGTTAAAAATGCTGGGGTTAAAGAATATCGATCTTTTAAAAGTCAGGGAATCCATCGAAGTTTTCTTTATGGAAGGTAATGCGATTAATAAAAGGGTATTCCTGGAAAGCGGCAGGAAAGAATTAATCAAGACATTGGCGAATTCTTTTGACATAGAAGAAACTGAAGTCGTAAAAATATTCAGAATTTTCAGAAAAATAGGCAGAGACATTAAAAGGCTGCACAGGGTATTAATCAGGGCTCCTTTTGCAAATCTGTATGACATGATAACAGCCATGCTTTATATTATAAAGAATAAAAATTCATTTTTCCAAAAACTCGGAAAATATTCCTACAAGCATATTGATAAGGCAATGGATAAAAGTTTCCACGATTTTTTAAAATTTGTCGATGATCCGCATTTAAAATCGATATTCAAATTTATAAGCTCTGCATGCTTTATTCTTCCGTCAACGGATTATTTCGGCACTGTGGGTGTTTATCTTAACTGGGCATATTTGATATCACCGTCCATCTGGATAAAAGGCGGTACGAAAAATATTATAAACGGTTTGATTGATATTATAACCGGGAATGAAGGCAGCGTGGAATATAATTCTCCTGTTAAGGAAATTATAATCGAAGACAACAAGGCATTCGGAGTAAGACTTGAGAATAGCGATGAGCTTTATGCAAATTATATAATTTCGAATGTAAATGCCTCAATGCTTTATAACGATCTGATAAAAGACAAGGAGACTTACAGTCCCGAGCTTAAAGACAAACTTGACAATTATTCGCCGTCCTCATCCGTTTTTCAAATTTATCTCGGTCTGCCATTTTTATTGAAGGACTACGGGTATACGGCGGGCTCAAATGCGTTTTATAATGAAATTGATACGGACAGGCTCTTCGAAAAAAAAACAGATTTAAATGACCCGGATTTTTTCGTTTTGACGAATTACTCGGCAATCGATCCGTCATATTCTGAAAAAGGCAAGAGCAGTATTGTAATCACAACCAAATCCGATTATAATGACTGGAGCAGCCTGGACAGACTTTCATATAACAATATGAAGAAAAAATTTGAAAAAATAATAATTAATAAAGTCATGGGATTAACAGGACTTCCGCTTGACAAAGCCGAGGTTGTGTTTTCTGCAACCCCGGTTACAATGAAACGGTACACGGGCAATGTCAACGGAGGCATAATGGGACTGGAGCCCAGCATTAATTCCGGTGACAGGTTTGGCAGCAGGTCACAGATCAAAAATCTTTTTATAGCAGGCGCAGATTCAAGCATTGGCGGAGGGTTTAACGGCTCGATTTATTCCGGGATAATAAGCGCAAAACAGATAATCATGCCCTTTTTAAATTTTTAACTGGATTAATTTTCATTCAAATTGAAGGCACACTTAATTGCTTTGTTTCCGAAAGACTGCAATTCAAAGCTCTGTCCCAGGCGGCAATTTGACAGCTGATTTTTTGCCCTGAGAATGCAGCCAGATCCATTTCAATATAATTATCGCCGATTTTTTCAATCTTGTATTTGACTGTTTTACCGTTGATCAGCAATTCTATTCTTGC
Organism: Spirochaetota bacterium; assembly: GCA_046703745.1. Classification (GTDB taxonomy): domain Bacteria; phylum Spirochaetota; class GWE2-31-10; order GWE2-31-10; family JAFGQB01; genus CAZHHK01. The sequence continues at coordinate 626 of JBJKSS010000140.1, read as the reverse complement.
CAGGCCCGAATCATGTTTGTTTTTATCCGATGCATTGTATCTGAAAATATAAACGTGATTTTCCTTTAGAACAGGCTCGCCGGTTATTGTAATTTCAGGCGCAGTATAATCATTCAAAAGTTTTGCGCCTCCCCAGCCGTTCTCGAATGGATATGTCCCGCGGCTTGACAGTTTGAATTTTTTGGGATGATATTCGTCATAAAGGAATTTTTTCTGCCTGTAGAATCCGTCAAAGCCTGTTAAATTTATCAACTCGGGCCTGTTGATGCCGAGTCCCTGCCTTGCAGCATCACGCAGTAATTCTATTGAATCCGGGTCATAGCCGCCGAAAAGCGCCTCAACCGTATCAATCGCAACCGGGTCAGTACCGCAGAGCAGAGAATTGGTGAGAATATAATCGGTAGGTGCATCAATATTATCAAAATTTGTATTAATAGGGCCAACTCTGTTACCCGTGAGGCAATCCATAATTACCAGATCATATTTTCTTGTTTTCTGTTCGGCGATGAGATAATCCGTCAGCAGGCGGATGTCGCCGGTGCCCCATCCATATCCGCTGTGCTGTGCCCTTCCGGAATCCCAGGATGTAGCAGCATTATATCTTAATCCATAATGAAGCTTTATTG
>JBJKSS010000139.1:0-5861 GCA_046703745.1 Spirochaetota bacterium | reverse complement strand
GGTTGCCAAACCAGTACCAGATTTTGCCGACGAGATTTTTCACACCCAGGAGTTCCCCGGCAAGGCTCGCAATTACGATGGCCGCCAGAATTACAAATATGATGTCTATGACTATTACAGATTTTTTCGATCTTTCATGGCCGAAGTTCGACGCAAGGAACATGCCTCCGCCCATGAATGATGTAGCTATCCAGAATATCGCCAACTGGAGATGCCAGCTTCTGAACACATTTGTCGGGATGTATTCGCTCAGGTTTATTCCGTAGAAGCTCTTCTGCTCCGCCAGGTAATGTGCAAGTACCCCGCCCGCCGTAACCTGGCAGAGGAACATCAACGATGCGAAAAAGAAAAATTTTAATATCGACCTCTGTATAGGCCCGTTCCCTCCGGCGCTCATGGGGAATATGTGCATATGAGCCCCATGCCATCCGAGGAAATTGAACCTCCCGAATGCGAGGAGCACCAAACCCGTTGCGACAAGAAGCGCGATGAGGCTCATGGCACTCCAGATGACCGCCGCTTCGGAAGGGCCGTTATTTAAAATAGGCTCGTACGGGAAATTATTCGTATATGTATAGTTCTTTCCCGGTATTTTTGCGGCACATGCCCAGGCAGCCCAAGAGAAGAAAGCAGTGAGCGCTCTTAATTCATTCTCATCCGTAATGAGCTTTTCCGGCAGTCCCTTGTTGTACTGCACGGTAGAGAAATACTTCTTCCATTTCTCGATCTGGCTTTTGTAGGAGAATGCCTCGGGCTTTGTAAACATAAGATTGCCGGTGGAATAATCATACCTGTTTTTTGAAAGAAGTGCAGCTACCTGCAGATTGATCTCCGATTTTTGAACCGGTGTCAGTTCGTTTTCCGGATGTTTATACGCATCTTCTTTTATGAACTGCGAGGCGTCAAGCGCGAGCTGATGTAAATACTCTGCAGAAAAATCCGGGCCGAGATATGCGCCGTGTCCCCATAACGTGCCGTTATCCATCAGGGCATATTTCAAAAAAACCTGCTGCCCGGAAATGATGTCGGTTTTTGTGTAAACAATTGTGCCTTCTTCATCGACCACCTTTTCCGGAATCGGCGGCCCCACATGATCGTAGGTTTTGATTGTAACAGAAATCAAAACGCTGAAACATACTATTATGAGCGCAAGTGCCCCGTACCGCCACAATTTTGAAATGGACTGATTTTCCGGCATATTTTCTGAAGACTGCATATCCATAACAAGAGCCCTTTTATACTTTTTAAAAAGAATCTAGAAAAATATCGTTTAATTTGCAACATTCACATTCCGCTTTTCATTGACTTTATTCCGCATTCTTGAAATGTATCGAGTCTGCAAACAGATAAGCCGGTGCCCCCCCCCCCCGGATGAGGCATCGGGCTCAAAGGTCTAACGGTGTATCGATTTCAAAAAATTTATATATAATGATGCCGTTTTTTCCGGCTGCTCAAGCATGGGCAGATGGCCGGCATTCTGTACGATAATCAGTCTGCACCCGGGAAGTTTTGACTTGAGAATGCCCCCTGCATTCTCAGTATTAAAGACATCTTCTTCCTGCCCAAGAATCATTATTGCCGGACATTTTAACTGCATCAGAGGCCGTGTTGAAAAATTGTACATCGAAACCGAAACTATATTGAATATCGAAACATACCTTGATTTGTTTTGCGAATACTCCCTGACAGCCTTATCTATATAATCACCGGTCAGAGTCGGAGGATTCATGAAGAGGCATTTCATTTCAAAATCGAAATCATCCGCGGTCAAGGGAATAAACGGATTCAAATTCACGTCAAGGCGTTTTGTCATGTCGGCCGACCACGGGAAGATGCCGGCCGGCGCACCGACAAGACAGATGCTTTCCACATCACCGGGAAATTTCGATGAATATGCAAGGGCAAGCATTCCTCCCAGGGAGCTGCCGGCAAGATTGACTTTTTTCAAGGATAATTTGTCGGCCAACTCCCGGATAATTTCAACCTGTTTGTCCAGGGAAGCATCATTGACCGGAAAGGAAGAGCTTTGCCCGTAGCATGGGAGGTCAGGGGCTATGCAAGTGTATTCATCGGGAGCGAAATATTCAATGATGCCGTCCCAGTGTGATCTGTCGGCAAAAAGGCCGTGAAGGAAAATGATTTTTACCGGGCCATGACCGGATATTCTGTATAGAAGATCATAACCTCCGACCCTGACCGTTGAGGGATTAATCTCCCTGCCTGACAGGAAATTTCCTGCTGTTGTTATGGACAGAATCAGGCAGATAAAAAACTAAAACAGTGATTTTACGGGCTTCATTGCAGATTCCTCCCAAATTATTTAATAAATTGCCTTTAGGTCATTATATCAGGATCATGGCTCAAGCTGTCAAGATTTTTAAAAAATCAGTTATTATTTTTTATTAATTTAAAGTCCGCAATGCACGAATAATATTCATGAAGGGGCATCACTTGAGAAACACTCCACCGGCGATTAATATAATGAAAATTGCTGCCTGGTATGCATAGATGGAATAAAATGCAAAATTAAAATTGAAAATTTTTCCTCTTGGGAATAACAACCGGTAAAAAATAATTATGAAACAAACGTTGGTAATTACGAGGAGTACCGACAACCAGCCCGTTGATATGACATGGAACATGGGAAAGAAAAGAGCGCTCAACGATGTTGCAATGATCCATGCAAAAGTGATAAATCCGGCTTTCCCGTTATCAACCCTTGCCGTTATGCATGGCAGACCCGCCTTGCTGTATTCCTCACCGTACTTCATTATCAAAAGGAGGAAATGCGGTATCTGCCACATGAACATGAAGAATGCAACAAAAATAATCACGGGGCTTAAAACATTCCCGCCCGCAGCGGCCCAGCCCATGACCGGTGGCACGGCGCCTACCAGCGCCCCGGGAAAAATGACCAGAAACGTCCTTCTTTTAAGCGGGGTATATATGCAGTTATTCAAAATTAAATTAATAATACCCAGCAGGGCCGCGGCAGCATTTGTGCCGGCAAGCAATATCAATAATCCCGCAATACCGGAAACACCCGCCGTTATCACTGCTTGCCGGGGTCTTACCTTTCCCGCCGGCAGCGGCCGGTTTTTCGTCCTGTCCATCAGGGCATCGGTTTTTCTTTGCTGTAACTGGTTTAATGCCGAAGCGCATGATGAAAGAAGAAATACCCCTGTGAATGCGAATAACGCCCTGAGATCAAACGAATGAGCGCAGATCAGGAAACCGGCAAGAGCCGAGAATGCAATTGCTGCCGAGAGCCGGAACCTTGAAAGTTTCAGAATATTTTTAATGAATAAAAATAAATCGTTCATAATTTTATTCTATTTAATGGTTTTAAGGTATTCTATGATTTTCTTTATCTCACTGTCGGAGAGGACATCCCTGCCTGACGGCATCGAATTCCTGTAACCGGCCACGATATCCTTGCCCGGAGTTACTATCGAGTCGCGGATATACGTGTCGTCTGCCGTTACGTCATGCACAACACCGTTTGTTATGACCTTGACCCTCGAACCGTACAGCCCCTTGAATGTCGGGCCCAAAGCAGACTGCCCTTCGAATGTGTGGCATGAGATACAGCCCCGTTCTATGAGGAGGTTTTGACCCGGTATCATCTGCGCAGTCTCGATTTTCCCGGAAAACTGCACCTTTCCGCCCTTGAGCCATGATTCATACTGGTCCTGGCTTGTAACGTAGAGTTTTGCGAGCATTGACGAATGTTTCAGGCCGCAGTATTGTGCACAGTATATGTCATAGTTGCCGAGGGTCGTGGCATTGAACCAGACTTCCGTCTTGATGCCCGGCACGGTATCCTGCTGAATGCGGAACGCCGGTACATAAAAACCGTGGATCACATCGGCGGAAGTCAGTACAAGTTTGATGTCTTTTCCCGCCGGTATTACGAGATCCGGGCTTTTTTTCCCGTTGCCGTAAATGAACAGCCATGACCACTGCCTTGCATTGACCTTGATCACTATTGAATCCGGCGGCGCTTTCCTCAGGAAACTGAAACTCGTCAGTCCGTAAATGAACATCGTTATAACAAAAAATGTCGGGACTATCACCCAGGCGGCCTCAAGGAGCCAGCTGTTTTTCAGCTCCTGTGCGACCGGATGCTTCGAACGCCGGTATCTTACAAGAAAAAATATCATCAGGAAGATGTTGATGAAAAAAAGGAGTGCGGAGAATGCAAGTATATAAATCAATGGTCCGTTGATTATTTGGGTCGATGTTGCCATATAACGCTCCTTACCGTGTTATTACGTCGCCGTAAGTCAATGCTATGAAAACAGCCAGCACAAGAAGCGCACCGGGGACTATCAGTCTTATTAAAAGACGGCTTTCATATCTCAGGTGCATGAAGTAGAGCAGGACAAATGTGGACTTGATGACCGCAATGGCGAGGCACACGACAATTGCCAGGCCGCCGATATTCAATGATGCCGCCGCAACGGTTAATCCGGTAAATATGAGGAGCAGTATCCAGACAAAGATGTAAGTCCTTATTCCGGCCTCGTTCTTTTTTCCTGCGTCTGCGGTGTTTTCTGCTTTCATTTCGGGCCTCCTATGTTATGAGATAAAACAGCGGGAAAAGAAATATCCAGATAATGTCGACGAGATGCCAGTACAGCCCGCAGTTTTCAAGCAGTATCGGATGGCCGGCTGTTACGTTCCCGCGTGAGATCCATATAAAGACAAACGAAAGAACGAGTATGCCCACGAATACGTGCAGGGCATGCAGACCCGTCATCATGAAGTAAAGGGCGAAATATAAATTTTCGCCTTTAGGTCTGGCCAGAAGCACCTTTGCGCCGGGATACAGGCCGTGCTGGAATTTTTCCGTCCATTCAAAGCCTTTTACAACGAGAAATGAGAATGCAAACAATACCGTAGCGGCCAGGAACAATCTTGACAAACCCGTCCTGTTTTCCCTCAGCATGAATATCGATATCGCAACAGTAAAACTGCTCGTTATAAGTATCGAAGTGTTCAACGTGCCGAAAAACCGGGAAAGCTCCACCGATCCCGCATGAAAATCCGCCGGGTTCTTGTACCTGTACATCGAATACAAAAGGAAAAGCCCGCCGAACAAAAGCACTTCTGTGGAAATAAAAAGCCACATGCCCACCCGGCCGGTTGATTTTATCCTTGTTTTCACATCCATCATCTTTCATTCCTTGTTGCCGTAGTCGTACGGGCCTTTTGTAATCTCCGGCGGCTCCTCGAAATTTTCGGAAGGCGGCGGCGAGGGAAGCGTCCACTCGAGAGTTACCCCGCCCCACGGATTTGACGGAGCCTTTTCGCCCCTTGTCATTCCATGGATGAGGTTTGCAAACATTGCGATCATGCCGGCAACCATGAGGAACGACCCCAGGCTCGCTATGAGCTGCAGATCGCTGAACTGCGGCAGGTAGCTGGCATAGCGCCTCGGCATTCCCATCCATCCCATTATGAACATCGGGAAATAAAAAATGTTGAACCCTATGAACAGTACGAGCCATGATATTACGGCGGGAATTTTTTTATACATCCTTCCCGAAATTTTTGGAAGCCAGTAGTGGAATGCGGCAAAGATGCCGAAACCCATTCCGCCGAAAATAACGTAATGAAAATGCGCCACTATGAAATATGTGTCATGCAGCAGTACGTTTGGCCCCAGTGCCCCGATGAGAAGCCCCGAGAGCCCTCCAATGGAAAAAAGGAAGATGAATGAGAGCGCAAAAAGGAAAGGCGGTTCGATCACGATCGAGCCCTTGTACATCGTTGCTATCCAGTTGAAAACCTTGATTGCACTTGGCACCGCCACGAGGAAAGTGAGGAATGAAAAGACGACCCCAGCCGCATCGCTC
>JBJKSS010000138.1:0-4884 GCA_046703745.1 Spirochaetota bacterium | reverse complement strand
CTGCTGACGTGACCGGTCTCCCGTCAGGCTCAGGTGTTGAAAACAGCAAACTTTTGCCGCAGAAATCATTCCAGCTTCGCAATGATGCCGGAATGGCAAGGTTCATCGGAGCCGCTCCTCCTGTGGGACATGGCAAGCACAGGTATTACATAGTTGTGCATGCCGTTGATGTGGAATCTCTGGGGATTTCTCCGGAAACAACGCCGGCGCATCTCGGATTTATGCTCTTTACGCATACCCTGGCACGCGCAATACTTGTAGGCTGGGCAGAAAGGTAAAAGAAACAAATCATATGAAAGCGTCCGTGGAAACAGGGGGTTACAACCCCTTGTTTCCATAATTTTTTATACAGGGCTTTTTTTTGTACAACCGGGCAAAAAATTGATAAATCAGGCTTCCAAAATGGGAAAAAATCAAACTGCCGGCATTTGACGTTTTAAGAGCCATTCCTGTTTTTTCTTTTGAATGATTTTTTTTATTTCTTCATTGCGCTCTGCTATGGATTTCTTGCTCCATTTCTTGTGCAATTTGCTTCGGATTTCATGAAGCTCCCAAAGCAATTCATCTTCTTTTTTAGAATAATCATTTTTATATGCTGCCATATTTTGAACCTCCGAATAATTCCAGAGAAGCGATCTCAATTATATTATAGCCGTTTTTAATGTTTATTTCGTGAATTTTTTTAATAGGATTTAAACTGACTATATGCTTGAAATTCCAGCTTGCAAGAGCATCGATGTTGTTTATTGTGGCAATTGCAATATGATAAGCATCTTCCGGCTCTGATTTCGGGATAGCTCCTTTTTGAATGTAGAGTTTGCCCAATGATTCGGCTATTTCATTTAATTCAAGAATTTCAACATTATATTCGAATAAAAGATTTTCTATGTTGATTCTTTTATCGAGATTGGAAAGATCCTGTATTTCCTGGAAAGTAATATTTGAAGTAAAAAGTGCAAAATTTTTAGATTCATTTTCAAACCATTTTTGTGTAATTAATTGCCGTACCGGTTTTGATGTATCATAAAAGGCGCTTGGAATTGAAGTATCAAGATAGAGCTTTTGCTTTGCCATAATTACAGTCCGTATTTTTTGATTTATTATATACTAATTTTAAGAAAAAATTCAATGCTAATTTTATAATTGGTCTTCTTACTTACCAAGCTTCATGAACCTTTTTTTTCTGTACAACCGGGCAAAAAATTGATAAACACTCATTATTGAAATAGCTTGATTTATCCAATTTTTGACCTGTAAATTATAAAAAGTATTGATTCTTGTTTAAAAAACATATATTCTTACATCATGGAGTTTTTATGCAAAAAGAAATCGATTATATAATCTGGCAGGAAGGCAAATACTTTGTTTCTCAATGTGTTAATGTCAACGTCTCATCCTTTGGCGATTCAATTGAAGAGGCTATCAATAATTTAAAAGAAGCCGTTGAACTTTACTTTGAGGGTGAAAATATTGATTTTCCAGAAATTGATAAAATTTTTCTTGGCAGAGAAAAAATAAATGTCTAAACTTTACTCCTCAAAACAAATTCAGGCTGTTTTGGAGAGATTGGGATTTGTTCTTGTCTCTCAAAAAGGTTCTCATGGTAAATTTAAAAGTGGTAAAGGCAATATAGCAATTACCTATAGGGAAAAAAGAAATTCCTGAGGGTACTTTTAAAAGTATTTTAAAACAAGCTGATATTTCTTTAAATCAATTCAAGGAAAATATTTAAGCCCGGTTGATCTGCCATTCTGTCCAAGCCGCCCACACACAAGTTCCAGGGCTTTTTTCCTGTACAACCGGGCAAAAAATTGCTAAATTAGCCTCCAATTCATTCTAAACCGGAGCGGCAATTTGACAAACAGGATAGAAATAAGACACAAAAGCGGGTTTTCTGACGGCAGGGTTAAAAATATACTGACAATTATTCACGAGGACACGGGGATAAGGCTGGATGATGTTCATATCGTCAATTGCTACAACATCTTCGGTAATTATTCTCATGAAGAGCTTGACAGGCTTAAAGACGAGCTCTTCTGCGATCCGGTTGTGGAGGAAAGCGCGACCGGATTTCATTTTGCGAAAAATTCGGATTATGATTTCCTTATAGAGATTTCTTTCCTTCCCGGTGTTACGGACAATGTTGGACGTACATCCGCCAGGGGGATTTCCAATACATTGAAGCGGCATATTGAAGACAGTGATGTTCGTTCTTCGCAATTATACCTTTTCAATGGCAAGATCGACAGGCCTTCGATGGAAAAGATCGCGAAAAAGGTGCTCTGCAACACCCTTATCGAGAGCTATTTTATTTATACTAAGGAAGAAATAAAAAAAGGCAAAACAATAGAATACTCCAAGCCCACCGAACATGAAACCTCTCCTCCATATTACAAGACGGTAAATCTTGAAATTTCAGATGTTGAATTGATGAAAATCTCCGATGATTTCGTCCTGTCTCTTTCGCTTGATGAAATGCACGCTATCCGTGACCACTACAGGCAGAGCGATGTTGCAGAATACAGGAAGGCAAAAGGTCTGCCCTTGATGCCTACCAATGTCGAGCTGGAAGTTTTCGCACAGACCTGGTCGGAACACTGCAAGCACAAGATTTTCGCAGGCGAAATAGAATACGAAAACGGCGGTGAGATAAAAAAGATAAATTCACTTTATAAAACATACATTAAGAATTCTACAGAAAAGATCATGCAAAAGCGGGACGATCTCTTGTCGGTTTTTGTCGATAACGCCGGTGTGGTGCGGCTGAATGAAGAATACGCCTACTGCGTAAAAGTCGAGACGCATAATTCTCCGTCGGCGCTCGACCCTTACGGCGGTGCGATGACAGGGATCGTGGGCGTGAACCGCGACATAATTGGCACCGGGATGGGCGCTTATCCGATTTTTAATACAGATGTTTTCTGTTTCGCCGATCCCTTTACAGACGAAAAAGATGTGCCGGAAGGTCTTCTCCATCCGCGACGTATTTTCAGGGGCGTTCACCGCGGCATAAAGGACGGCGGGAACGAATCGGGCATACCGACCGTCAACGGTTCCATAGTTTTCGACGAATCATTCATGGGAAAACCCCTTGTATTCTGCGGCACAGGCGGCTTGATGCCGTTAAAAATCGGGGACAGAGCTTCATATCAGAAATATACAAAGAAAGGCGACCTCGTCGTAATGTGCGGCGGGAGGATAGGCAAGGACGGGATACACGGTGCAACGTTTTCCAGCGCCCATTTGACCGAATCAAGCCCCACAAGCGCAGTACAGATAGGCGATCCCATCACCCAGAAAAAAATGCTTGATTTTTTGATGGAAGCACGTGACCTCGGTCTTTTCAGCGGTTTGACGGACAACGGCGCGGGCGGGCTTTCCAGCTCGATCGGCGAGATGGCAGGTTTCACGGGCGGAGCAAGGCTCGACCTCGAGAAGTGCCCGTTGAAATATCACGGCCTCGAGCCCTGGGAAATACTCCTGTCAGAGGCGCAGGAAAGGATGTCCCTCTCGGTGCCGCCGGACAAGATTGATGAATTCCTCAAACTCTCGGCAAAAAGGGACGTGGATTCAACTGTCATAGGTGAATTCAACGATTCCGGTTATTTCGAATGCAGGTTTAATGGCGAGGTTGTTTGCAGTCTCGATATGAAAATGCTTCATGAAGGCCTGCCGAAGCTTAAAATGAAGGCAAAATGGCAGCCAACGGCTCAAAAGAGACTCGATCCTTTGAAAAAAGATTTTGCAGCATCATTAAGTGCGCTTTTAAAAAGCCCAAACATCGCTTCAAAGGAATACTGGGTGCGTGTCTATGACCACGAGGTGCAGGCCAGGACCATAGGCAAGCCTTTCAGCGGCAGGGAAAATGACGGGCCATCGGACGGTGCGGTATTGAAAATTTTTCCTGATTCAAACGAGGGGCTCGCTGTTACGCACGGCATTGTGCCCCGTTATTCAAAAATAGATTCTTACCAGATGGCGGCCAATGCGATAGACGAGGCATTCAGGTCGGCCGTCATTCTCGGGGCCGATCCGGATAAAATAGTAGGGCTCGACAATTTTTGCTGGCCCGACCCTGTCGAGAGTAAACACACGCCGGATGGCGCGTTCAAGATGGCCCAGCTTGTGAGGGCATGCGAGGCCGTTTATGATCTTACCGTCAAATATAACTGCCCGTGCATCTCGGGCAAGGACAGCATGAAGAATGACTACCGCAAGGGGGCGAAAAAAATTTCGGTTTTGCCGACCCTTCTTTTTACCGCAGTGGGGAAAATCGACGATATCGGTATTACAAGGCCGTTTTATTTTACAAAACCGGGCAGTTTGATTTATCTTTTGGGTAAAACGCTTACAGAGCTCGGCGCAAGCGAGTATTATTCTGTAAACAAAACCGCGGGCGGGATGGTGCCTACGGTTAGGCCGGATGAGGCTCTGTCCCTCTACAGGAAATTTCATGAGGCACTGAAGAAAAATCTTGTTTCATCCGCCCATGACCTCTCAGACGGCGGCTTGGCGGTTGCGCTGGCCGAGGCGTGTTTCTCAGGCGGCATGGGCTGTATTGCCGGGCTCGATGCACTGGGGAATGATCTTACGGACGAGGAAAAACTCTTTTCTGAGAACCCCTCGAGGATACTCGTGAGCGTTGAACGGGAAAAGCAGGCTGAATTCGAAAGAATCATGAACGGACAGCAGGCTCATCTTCTTGGTGAAACATCGGTAGATAAAAATATTGTGATAAAATCGGGCGGTAAAGAGATTTTGAACGATAACCCGGATGAATTGAAATTCATCTGGAAAAACGCCCTGATCTTTTAACACTTCATGAAGAAGCATAAATATTGGCTTTTAGGCAAATTTTTTGCTATAATGCTAAAATAAGGATTT
>JBJKSS010000137.1:0-12513 GCA_046703745.1 Spirochaetota bacterium | reverse complement strand
CTTCAGTGCCGGGCTCTTCCGCGTCTCTTGTTTCTTCAGGCGGGATTTCGCCGAGCAATGAATCAAGATCGTTGAATTCCCCGGTTGGTGCCTCCTCCCTGTTTTCCTGTCCCAGGCCGCCAAGCAGGGAATCCAGCCCCTCTTCGTCCTGTCCTGCCTGCTCTGATGATGATTCTTCAAAATCACCCAAAAGTGCGTTTATGTCTTCCTGAGATTCGCCTTCCTCCGGGAAGCCTGTTTCTTCAGGCACATTTTCAATCGGCGGCTCTTCACTGATGCCAAAATCTTCGGTTGGAATTTCACCGATCAGGGATTCGAGGGAAGGCTCTTCCTGGCCGGAAATGTCTTCTTTTGGCTCTTCCGATTCTTCGAAAGAAACCGGAGGCTCATCGGAAATTTCGATAGGTGCCATTTCCTTGTCGCTTATATCCTGGATATTGTCAAACGATCCCTCGATATCGAGGTTTTCAAGCGCTTCTTCGGGAAGATGTATCTCTTCCTCATGCTTTTCTTCCTGGATGCTGTCGATCAGATTGTCAAGGTCAGGAGAAAATTCTTCGGCAGGGGTTTCGATGGGTTCAATGAGTTCTTCGGGTTCGACGCTTTCCTCAACAGGCGCAGTTTCATTCTCCTGCTCCCTGGGCGGGAGAGGCGTATCATTATACGGAGATTTGGTTTTTTTCAGCAACTCTTCTTCGTTGCCGATTTTTTTTAATTTTTTTTTAATTACTTCCAAATCCTTATAAGCCGGCATAATTTCCCTGGATTTTCACTAAAGATTGTTTGTTTTTATACATTTAATATCATCATTCAAAATGTAATGCAAGTGATATTTTGATGTACCATGTCATATAATTAATTATATTAAACTCTTATTAAGTTTTTCGGTAAATTACCGAATTTTTAAAGGAATATATTTCAAAAACAGCGCAGCGGTCATGAAAAAAACAATTGTCATTCTTTTTTTTTCATTCACATTATTCTTACTGTTTCCCTATGAAAGATTCGTCGATTTTGATCTTGTAAAGGAGCCGGGACGGCCCAGGATAGTTGATAACGGTGTCCTGTTTACGATTCCCGGCGGCAAAGACAAGGCAGCTTTCATAAGGACAAGCATGGACAACTGGACAAACGACTATTATTTTAAAACCAATCTCTATGGTGTGATGTATGTCTACATAAAATTCAATGAAAACACCAAAGAATTCAAATACAGGCTCAACGTCAACAATTACTGGGTCGATGATGCGAATAACCCTGACTATACAGAGGATCAGTTTGGCACAAAACTTTACACGATTGCCGTCCCCCTTGAAAACAGGTATTACAACAAGCTTCCGGATATCGAAAAAAGCGATTCGAACATCAAAACCGTTTTGTTCAGATATTACAACCCGGATGCCAGCGAGGTTAATTTCGTGTTTTCGACAGACGACTGGTCGGAATTCACATATTCCATGACAAAGGATCAATACGGATGGTGGAGCATCAAAAAAAATTTCACCAGAGGGAAATATCTTTACTATTTCCTTGCTGACGGCAAAAAGGAAGTCGATATAAACAACCCGGACAAGGACTGGGACAGGAAGAAGGGCGACGTTTCCTTTTTGGTCATTGAATAATCAGTTTTTTAACCGGTATATCATGATCATCCGGCACAAGCTCCGAATTAACAAAATTTTTAAATGCCATGCCGATCGTAAAACCGTGATAATCCTTCAAAAAATTATCATAATATCCCCTGCCGTAACCGACCCTGAATCCGAGATAATTGTATCCCAGGGCAGGGACAATGGTAACATCGATCCTGTTTTTATGAATCTCGTGTACCGTTATGGGCTCCAGAATCCCGTATTTGTTTTTTGAAAGATTTTTCATGTTGTCGATGATCGATGCCGCCATTATGCCGTTTTTAATCACCGGGACACAGAGAATTTTACCGGTTTTCAGACAATGGTCAATGATAAGGCCGGTTTCTATCTCCCTGTCAAAGGATATGTAGCAGAATACGGTTTCGGCTTTTTTGAATTCTTCAAGATTCAAAATTTTCCTGTTGAGTTTAAGTGAGCCGAATTGAAGCGCTTTAAGGTCGAGCCTTGATCTTTCTTCCCTGAATTTTGCCCTTATCGCCTTTTTATCATTTTCAAGGCCGTTCTTCACTGCATAATAAATTTTTTCTATGCATTTTTTTTTATTTTTATCGATGAAACGGACATTGATCCTGTCGAATCCCCCGATCTCATTTTTTAAAAAAACAATTTTTTCTGCAATCTTCATTTTTTGCGTATGACAAGGATCAACAGCACCGATGTAACAATCAATATTGCAAGAAATATCAGGGCCATCGCCGTATTGTTTTGCTGCCCGTAATAGCCGGCCGCATTAAGCACCGAATAAACAACCATGCCGCAGGCAACATAAAACATCCTTCTTGAATATTTATTGTTAAACAGCAGGCCGAAGCCGGCAAAGATCAGCAGCAGGGCGGTTATTATCTCCGATATGACATGCATTGTAATCTGGAATTGTTCGTTTTTCAATTCGGGAATGTTGTTTGTATAATACAGCATGATCCATAAACCCGCAATCAGGATGCCCAAAACAATGCTGTAATAGCCTGCAATTTTCTTAATCATAAATTTCCCTCCTGGAATTTATAAAGTTTTACATTAAAGTCAACAACCTTGTTATTTTTAATTATAACACCTTCTTTTTTCAAAATGCCGGTTTTTTTTTCTATTTCCATGCCGGACGTCTTGCCGTTAAATCCGCCGATCGACCCGTCGCTTTTTACAACACGGTGGCACGGCACAACCGGTGCGAAGGGATTTTCCCTTAATGCATTGCCAACGGCCCTGTATGCGCCGGTATTCAAATATTTTGCAATTTCCCCGTATGTCGAGACACGGCCCTCGGGTATTTTTTTACAGGCCTCATAGACCCTTTCATTGAAATTTTTGCTCATGAGCATCCTTCATTATTTATACTGGTAAATAACCGAGTCCGGTATTATTTTGTTTGAACTCAGCCATTCTTTCAATTTTATATCGGATTGGTATTTACTCTTTTGCTTGTAATTCTTCAGGAAGGTTATTGCCTCTTCCCGTTTGCCTTCCCTGTAATTTTCCAGTGCGACATAAACATGCACCATGTCGGCAAATCCGTCGCATGCGGTACGCGCCGCAAGTTTATCCGCTATGTCATAAAACAGGCTCGTTGACACATTTCGTTTTAGAATATCAAGAAGCCATTCGGCAAAAGTCAGGTTGGGCCACTTTTCATCCAGAGCCGGCATATCATTATAGTTGTCGCCGACAATAAGTATGTTTTTTATAATTTTTTCTTTTATATCTTTATATTCGTCCGAGTCCGGCTTGTAATTTTTGAGCTGTGCCAGATAAATGATCTCGAGCTTGATAATGGAATTAAGCCCGCCGATCAGCGGACAATTGTCGTAACTCTGCCAGAAATATCTTTTTACCAGATCCTCATGTATCGCCCTTGCCTTGTCAAGCATTTTCAATTTTTCATAACAATCGGCAAGAAGGTTCTGGGCAATCATGTATTCACTGAAATACCAGTTATAAACAATGCTTGCAGCGAAAAACCTCGTGTCCCTGTTTTCCACAATTGTCGTTGCGTATTCCGATATCTGCTCTGCCAGATCATAGTCCTCGGGATAAAACCAGCCCTCTGTAGAATAATTCCCCAGGAGCATGGGCACAATATTTTTTGCCAGGACAAGCTTGGCTGAGTTGTCGACATCTCCGTTTGATTCCTTATAGGACTTAAGGTAATAATCATTCCCGAAGTAATAAAGATTGGGGTCATCGCCGGTTTTTAAAGCTATGCCGCTTCCTGAGAAAATCCAGCCGAAATGATTGTCGATTGTTCTCACATGAAAATAATATTTATCCTGCCTTGTATCATTCACGGGGAAAACTATGTCGCCGTATTTAAGCATCATGTAATCATTTGGCAGGCTTATCCCGTCGGGCCTGGTAAGGTACAGGGGTGCCTCGAGCCTGATAACATAAAAATCGGCCCCGCTCGAGATATTAATATAATTTTTTTTATAAAATTCGTTGTATTTTTTATCGGGAGAATACGTGTCTTTCAGGGGATCGTTTTCAAGCAGCTTGTATTCCATTAAAATTTTATCCCTGTTGATAAACAGGGAGCAATTGTTTAAGGAAAGGATCAGCAGCAGTAAAAATAAAATTTCAACATTTAATTTCATTTATCCTGGCACCCAGATTTTTCAACCTCTCGGTCAAATTTTCATAACCCCTTTCTATCTGAATAACGTTCTGTATTACGCTTTTGCCCTCCGCACACAGGGCCGCAAGCACAAGGGCCATGCCTGCTCTGATGTCGGGGCTCGACAGCTCCGTGCCCTTTAACCTTGAAGGACCGCTGATTACCGCCCTGTGCGGGTCGCATAAAACAATTTTGGCCCCCATGCTGACAAGCTTGTCCACGAAAAACATGCGGGATTCAAACATCTTCTCAAAAACCAAAATTGTGCCGTCAACCTGCGTGGCAGTAACAATGATTATACTGATCAGATCCGGAGGAAACCCCGGCCACGGTGAATCATCGATCTTCGGTATCATTCCGCCAATATCATGCACGGCCTTTAAATCCTGGTGCGACGGCACAAAAATCGTGCTTCCGTCGGTTTCCCACCTGATGCCGAGTTTTCCGAAAACAAGCCTCGACATTTTCATGTTTTCGGGCTGTGCATCGCTTATCTCGATTTCACCCCTTGTGACCGCGGCAAGCCCTATGAGTGAACCCACTTCCATGAAATCCGTGCCGATGGTAAAATCCGTACCGTGAAGCTTTTTGACGCCGTCTATCTTTAAAATGTTCGACCCTATGCCTTCGATCCTTGCTCCCATCGAATTCAAAAACCTGCACAAATCCTGGACATGCGGCTCGCTTGCCGCATTCATGATTATGGTCTGGCCCTCCGCGAGCACGGCAGCCATTATTGCATTCTCCGTGCCTGTAACGGACGCTTCGTCAAGGAATATGTCCTTGCCCACGAGTTTATTCGCCCTCAATATAAAATTAGCATCGACTTCCACGCGGCTTCCGAGCTCCGAAAGTGCAAGAAAATGGGTATCGAGCCTGCGTCTGCCTATGACATCGCCTCCTGGCGGCGGAAGCTGCACCTCGCCGCATCTTGCGAGAAGCGGGCCTGCGAATAAAATCGAAGTTCTTATTTTCCTGCCCAGATCGGTATCTATCACCGTATTTGAAATATTGCCTTTTATAGAATATACATTGCCACCTTTTACCTTTACATCCGCACCAAGCTGTTTCACGATATCGATCATGATCCTTATATCTTCGATATCGGGTACATTGCGTATAATGACCTCTTCATCCGTCAAAAGGGATGCGGCAACAATCGGCAATGCGGCATTCTTGTTGCCGTTTGCCCTGATTTTCCCCTTCAGCGGATAGCCGCCTTCTATGATATAGCTTTTTTGCATGTAAAACCCTGTTTGATTAATTAGGTAAAATTATATATTTTTTTTCAATTTTTGAGAACATGATTTTTTATATATTCCACCCTGTCGGTGATTATTATGTCAGAATATTTGATTATCCTGGCCAGTTTATCGGATTCATTTATTACCCAGAATGCGATTTTTTTGTTGAAGAGCCGTATTACATTAAGGATGACAAACACAAGGGGTTTCCAGATTACGTCGAATGACTGATACGGGATGTTAAAATAATCGGGCCTTAGATCCAGGATCACCCTTAATGTCCCGAGAAACCCCATTTTGATTTTTTCCTCACCGAAGAGGAGCCCGATTTTTATACCGCGGTCCCTGAAATATGAAAGAAGCAGATGTGAAAATGAAGAAACCATCAGGTTGTCCCTGTTCAAATGCCTGATCTTTTCATAAATCAGGGGAAGATCGCCTTCTGTAATTGTATCGCTTTTAAGCTCGAGGTTGAGGAATTTCCCTTCGGGAACGACTTTGAGCATCTCGTCGAAAGCGGGTACTTTTTCTCCCTTTATTTTAATACCCGACAATTGTCTGAACGTTAATTCGCTTAGCCTGATTTTTTTATTCCCGATTTTGACAAAATCATTATGAATGACGATGAATTTATTATCCTTCGTTTTCTGCAGATCACATTCTATGCCGTCGGCATTGTGATAAAAAGCCATTTTGAATGCCTTGATTGAATTCTCCGGAAATTTCGATGAATATCCCCTGTGTCCGAGTATTTTGATCATAACATTTTTCCCCAAATCATTTTCCAACGATGTTGTGGCAGGCATCGATGAGCCTTTCATACATGCCGTTGAAAATTTCAGGTTTTTCATTTTGAAAATCCGTTATTTCCTTTTTTAATTTTTCATCCTTGAGATAAGACAAATTTATCTTTATGTTGAATAACCCCGCATCAAAGGCTGCCTTCGCAAAGGACACGCCGATCGCAGCGTCGCTTACGAGCCATTTGTTGCAGCACGGCAGAAAATCATTCAGAAGCTCAAGCAGTAAAATGCCTTTTTTGCATATTTTGTATGGAACGAGGATCGCTTGCGTTACATGGGTTTTGATTTGCTCATCCCTCAAACGCTTCTCTTCATCAGTGGATTTTGGAAGTTTCCTTGCATCCATCCAGGCGCGGAACGACACCTGATCTTTTTCCGTGAGAATGAACCCGCTGTCCCTGATTTCAACCAGCCTGTCGATCAGGTCAGGCGGATAGTCACCTTCGCTGAACCTCACAGCCTTCTCGGCACAGGCGGCTCCGAGGCTTAAGGTTATGCCGGCAGCAGCTCCGCCGCCCGGTGTGGGCTCCTTTGACCCCAGTTTTTCACAAAATTCTTTCAGTTCCTGCATATCCTCACCCGCCGTTATTAATAGCCTTCGATTCATGTATATAATTTTATCAAATTAAAATCAAGCCAATAAATTCGGCTTGATTAATCTATCATAAAGAATTACCATTACCTTCATGAAGAATAATTACAAATTTTTTGAGAATAAAGACTGCGAATTTTATCCGTGCCACGACATGGAAAAAATAAACTGCCTTTTCTGCTACTGCCCGCTTTACTATATTGCCAAATGCGGCGGAAATTATGAAATAAATCCTGCCGGCTATAAAAACTGCGAAAACTGCACATTACCGCACAGGCAGGACAGGGGATATGATCATGTCCTGAAAATTTTAAAACGCTATCCCGGCAAATACCTGTAAACTTGCAATATTCAATTGCCTTAATGGGCAATTTTTGATATTTATGATTGATGATCAAAAAAATATTCCTTGCGATCGCAGCGTTAACTGTCTGTATTCCGGTTTTTTCCCGGATAGATATTTTCAAACCCATTGATGATTATAAAACATTAAAAAAACTTTTTTTTCCGAGAGATGAAAATTCACAGAAGGAAAGGGAGCTGATCGAATATATAAAACAGTTTTGTGACAACAACGGATTGAATTACAGGATCGATAAAATCGACAACCGGCAGGATATCATAACCAACTCTTACAACATAGAAATAAATTTAAACGGCAACAACAGGGGAAGACTGATAGTGCTGTGCCCCCTGAACTCCGAATTAATCAACCAGGAAAATTATGACAACTCGATTTCTTTGCAGATCGTTTTCGACCTGATATTGAAGTGCTCAAACCATATTTTTAACAAGAATATAACCTTTTTATTTTCAGGTGCCAACACTGCGGATAAAACCGGTTATTACGGGGCGAAGTATTTTCTCGAAAATTCCGACGACCTGTCCAAATCATTTGTAACGGTGATAGATTTGCTGGATTTTAAATCAGGAATAAGGTTTTCCGGAAGTATAAACGGCAGGGCAATGCCTGCGGTTATTCTCAAAAAATTCCTGGAAATCAACAGGAAATATTACGGGATTTATTTTAACAGGGATGAAATTTACCAGGCAAGATTTGACATAAAAACCGAAGACAGTATCGCTTCCCTTTTTTTGAAACAAAAAATCAATGCCGTGCTGTTTTACAACCGGGACGAAAAATATGATAATGAAATCTATTTTGACAATAATTCGGAAAAAAATTTAAGCGAATTTTTTTATACATGGCTCATTCAAATCGACAGCCTTAAGCTGCCCATCAAAATGGATTATCATTACATTTATTTCGATATTCTCGGTCTGCATGTTTTCATACCGGAGATCGTACAGATAACCGCATATATCCTGATAATTTTCATAACCATCATGAGCCGCCTGTTGATACCTGCTTTCAAGAAATATCATTTCGGGCTGCTTCTGCAAAACCTGCCCTACTTCTCCGTGCTGTTTGTGCTTTATTTTGTATTCTCATTCATACCGTTACTTTCTTTCCTGCCGGTCAGTCAATTGACAGGTATCAGTAAGGCATACTTGAACACTTCATTTGTTTATTTTCTGGATATATTTTTTGTGCCCCTGCTGATAATTTTTATCCTGTTCAATTATTTGAAAAATATTTTTAAAATCCGCCGCAGCTATATTTATATATATGGTGCATTCGTCTTTTGCGTTATAAATCTGTTTGTTTTCTTCATAATCGACATCTCTATTGCCATGACTTACCTTTGGGCCTGCCTGCTTATAACCCTGACCCAATTTATAAAGAAAAGATTTAAACTGAAATATGTGCTTTATACCCTTTCTTCGGCCGGCATGATTTTACTTTTGTTTGATCTCACTTTTTCCGACAGTTCGGCAATGCTCAAAACATTGAACCCCGTGCTCATGAATTTTATCTACTCACTGATGACATTTCCGGTCATCCTGCTTCTTTTAAGAGCGTTAACCATCTATATGGATAAAACCGGGACAAGGGTAAAAAAAAGGAACCTTGCATTAATCATTACCGGGATAATAATGTGTTCTCTCATCGTCCTGATATCAATTTCGATATTTACGGAACAAAAAAAGGGAATTCTCCGCGCAACACTTGTTAACGAGCACGACCGGAACATTTCAACGCTTAGTCTCCAGTCAAATCTGCCAATCGGGGAATTATATATGGAAAGCGGCATAAAAAGCGGGGATATTTTTATCCCAAAACCTGAAAAAGAATTCCTCGTTTATTCCCGCAAGCTGCCGTACACCATTAATTATGAGTTGAAAAAGGACAACTCTTATAACTTTGTTTTCAGACTTGATTCTGCCAAAACGATAGAACTGTTGAAAATATATCTTGTTGTTCCAAAAAACAGTCTGCCTGTCAATTCCAGTTTTGTTTTTAATAAAATCAATAATCCGGATTATATCAAATATAACAGGCAGTATGAAGACGTTTACCTGTTTAATTCCGGCAGAAATCCGGGTGATAAAATCGAGTTTCAGCTGGAACTGTCCGATTTGAACAACAGCAAAATATATTTTATTCCAGAATATCCCTATATAGATCCATCCGTTGTATTGATCAGGAAACCCGAAAAAATCATTGAATACAAAAGCGTATATATTGAAAGTTATGACCTGGAAAATCTTGCATTCGCACCGGCCCCATAATTAATTATTTCCTGCCCCTGTTTGGTTTAACAGATTTTACTTTTTATCCCTAATTTTTAAAACAACTTATCTTATTGATTTGATATTTCAAACCAATACAGCCGCATTTCGGACATTTGCCTTCAATAATTTCAAATTTATTATCAATATGCCCGCAGCCGGGGCATTCTACTGTTTTTGCATCACCCAGGGCCTTCAGGGCCGTATTTATCATTATTGCGGCAATTTCACTTCTTAAAGTTTTTATCCTGTCACGGCCCGTTTTTTTGCCCACAATAATATCCTCAAGACGCCTAACATTCAGGCGTTTGGCGAAAAACCCTTCGTTGTCCTTCAATGATGATATCCCGAAACATCCCGTTATATTGATCGGGCTGCCGTCGAAAGCCGTTTCCCTGTTAAAAAGTCTTCTCTTCAGATTTTCAACAACGCACAAAGCTTTTTCCATGCCTGTATCCGGCAAGATCAGGATGAATTCATCCACTCCGTACCTGCCGGCTGTATCACACTCTCTCAGGGAGCCCTTTAATATTTTCCCTGTTTCTTCAAGTATTTTATCCCCGCACCGGTGCCCGTAAATTTCATTGATTTTTTTGAATGCATCAATATCAAAAATTATTACCGAAATATCCCTGTAATTCCTTACGGAAAGTTCCCTGTTCAATATTCTGAAACTTTCATTCCTGTTGTACAGGCCGGTCAGCTCATCTATAACCGCAAGCCTCAGGGTTTTCATATATTCAAAATATTTCCTCAAATGCAGCTCTATTGTCAGGATCAGATCTTTTTCTTCAACCGGTTTTTTGAGATATGCAACCGCTCCCTTGCCCCGTCTTTCCATTATGATGTTTTTGTCAGCTATTGCAGACAAAAATACGAACGGAATATTTTTGTATTTGGGGTTTCCGGCCAATTCATCATGTATCTCATCGCCTTTCATCCCCGGCATGTTATAATCGCAGATTATCAGGTCGGGCTTATATTTATATACGGCATCCAGACCCGTTTCACCGTTATACGACAGTATAAAATTGCAAAACCCGTTATTTTTCAGATATTCCATTACGATCCTGGCAACAGCCTCATCATCATCGATAATCAAAATAATACCTTTCTTGAAATCAAGTTCATCACTGCTGTTCAGATCTTTAAAATACAAGTTTGGCCCGCTCTCTGCCGGTTTTTTTTTAATATCAAGCTCGATCCTGCTGCGGCTGATTTTAAAATTATTGTCCTCCTGCTCACAGAATACGGCAAAACCATTATTAAAATGATCCTTGCCTTTCTTCATTCTGATAAAAAATTTTGCCCCCTCACCGCTGCCGCCGGACTCGGCCCATAATTTCCCTCCCATATATTCAACAAGCTCTTTGGAATACGAAAGACCGATGCCCGTGCCGACTTGCCTTGCATTAATACCCGTATCAAGCTGTTTAAACCTGTTAAAAATAATATCCAGCTTGTCAGGAGGTATGCCGATGCCGTTATCTGAAATTGCAATAACGATCGAATCCTCTTCTTCGGCCAGCTCGATTTCAACGACGCCATTTTCCATGGAAACGAATTTTATGGCATTTGAAATAATATTATTCAGTATTTCCTCGATCTTTTCGGGATCCGCATAAAAATTATCAATTTCAAGGGAAGGAATTTTTTTAATAATTTTCAAATTTGAATACATTAAAGCGGAGACATAATAATCCGCTATCCCGTTCACAAAATCGGCGATATTAAGCCTGGAAATTTTCAAAACAATTCCCCTAGCGTCCATTTTGGCAAGATCAAGCAGGGTGTCTATTGTCTTTTTCAGCCTCAATGATGACTTGTAGATTATTTCAAATTCTTCCCGGCATTGGTCACTTGTACCGAATTTCAGGTTAAGGTCGGCTATATTAAGAATCACCATTAATGGTGACCTGAAATCATGGGTTATATTCGCTATAAAATCATTTTTGACAGAATCCAGCTTTCTCAATTTTTCATTGACCCGGCTTAATTCCCCGGTCCTCTGAAAAACTTCATTTTCCAGAACGGTATTCATGTTTTCCAGCTGGAGATGCCTGATTCTTTCTTCCCTGAAAAAATACACAAACAGGCTGAACACTGAAATAAAGAAAAAAAATTCTATGATAAAAACGCTGTTCAAACCGGCAGATGTTATCAAAAAATCATTTATGCCCCCGATAATCGGGGAAAAAACAAAAAAAACAAGTATCTTGTCTTTCAGTTTAATTTTTGAAAAAAGTATTTTTACAAAAAGGACGAGCCCCCCGGAAATTATTATTAAAGAATGAATATCGTAAAAAATGCTGCCCTTTACCACTTTAAAATTAATGATACCGCCGAAAAAATGTTTTGTAATGACAGATATTTCATTCTTAAAATACAGGCCGGTTGGTATGAAAAAAACAGGTAATATTGCAAGAACACATATCGTTATGAGTAACTTTTTATCCTTAAAATACATGGTATACAAATAAACAAACCAGACGGGTGCAACCAAACCGACAACCAGCATTTTCATTTTTTCAAAAAAAATTACGTCCCCAAAATCAGCATTTATGTAAAAAAACTGGAACAGAAGATAAAGGGCAGCAAGAAAAGTTATCAGGGAAAAATAAAAATATTTGTTTGACAGGGATCTGTATACGAAGACAATCTGCAGGAAATAATAAATGCTTAATGTAAAAGAAAACGTCAGCATGGAAATCAAAATATAATTATAAAGCATCATAAAGCTTAACCGGATATCAAAACCGCCCTTATTTTTTCGGACAATTCCTGCAAGGTAAACGGCTTTTGAATGAAATTCCGGCCGTTTTTAAAAATATCATGTTCGCCCAGAATGCTGTCGGTGTATCCTGACATATAAAGCACTTTTAAATTTTCCCATTTTTTATTCAACGTTTCATATAATTTTTTCCCGTTTGTTTTCGGCATGATAATATCGGTAAGCAAAAGGTCTATCCTGCCCTCATGC
>JBJKSS010000136.1:0-4094 GCA_046703745.1 Spirochaetota bacterium | reverse complement strand
CTATTCTCCTTCCTGTTATTAAAATGGTATATCATCTTTGTTATCCACAGAATCACTGAACGGATCATTGTCTATGAATACATCATTGTTTTTGTCGTTCCACGGATCTTCAATAAATCCTGAATTATTGCCGTTATTTACCGATGGCTTGTTTTGTTGAAACTGACCGGAGCTGCCTGCATTCTGCATCTGCTGCTGCCCCTGTCCGCCTGCCGGAGATAAAAACTGGACGGTATTTGCCGTGACTTCAATTTTTGACCTGTTTTGTCCCGTTGCTGCATCGGTCCATTTATTCTGCCTTAGACTTCCTTCAATTGCCACCTGGCTGCCTTTTTTAAGATATTTTTCACAATTTACAGCCTGATTGCCCCAGATATTAATATCAAAAAAGTTTACATATTCCTTTTTTTCATTATTCTGCACATAGGATACATTGTTTGCAATTGTGAATTTGGTAACAGGCATTCCCGAAGCAGTATACTTTATTTCCGGGTCTTTAACGAGTCTGCCGATTAAAAATACATGATTTATGTCTCTGGCCATTTTTAACTTCTGTTATTTTGATTTCTTTACAAACATGTATCTTATTAAACCTTTATGCAGCCTGAATGCCCTCTCGACTTCAGGAAAATCCTTTTGATCAGCCTCAAGATTATAAAAATAATAATGGGCCCTTTTCCTTTCACTGATCGGCTGGGCAAGATCAAACTCTCCCATGTCTTTTTCTTCGAAAATTTTAAAATTATTGGCATTAAAGGTTTCATTGACAAAATTCTTGTGATCGTCAAATGAATCAGCGGGGTCAAAAACCGTTATTAACTCGTATTTTCTCATAATACCTACCTTATGGACTAAAATGGAATATAAAAAAATTATATTCAAGATGGTTTTTTTAAGTGAATAGATAACTAACATAATTAAATACCAATGTCAAGGAATAGTGAAGTTTTTTTTAAAACAAACGGTTTTTGCTTTTTATTTCATGAATAAAATGACGAATGAATGATGGATCATTATAGTCATCGAATAAAAAAGTAACTCCGACATAATTGTTGTTTTTGTGCACAACTTTTGCAAGAATATTCATGGAATTCAATTCGTTGTCATCAAATACAAGCTCGACCTTGTCGCCAACTTCCAGAATCTGGGGCACTTTGATGAGCATGCCGCCTTCCGATATATCAATAATGGTGCATCTTGAGGGCGTGCTATTATAGAAATATCTGAAATCAAAATTAACCTTGAATCTGGGGAAGATTCTCTTTGATTTATTCATCCTGTTCATTTTATAATAATAATCTTGATACATATAATCTTTCAGTCTGCTATTCATAAAATATTGTCTTTCATTATATTAAATCAATAATGTAAAGTTACCAAATAAAATTGATAAATTTACCATTTTTTTAAAATAAATAATGGCAGGGAGCATATTTTAACGGAGGACTGATATTACCATTTATATGCTCTCTGCCATATTATATCTCAATATTTTAATTTAACATAAATTTTAATTATTATTGCAAAATGTATTTAATTTTTTTGCAATCAATTAAACTATATTGCATTTTTTGCATATTCGCACTACCACAAGCTCTGCCCTTAGATTAGGGAAAAACCTGATTCTTTTATAATTGTTTTTATTTTTTCCGAATTTGAACAGCCTGGATTTTAAGTATACCTTGTTTATAAGAATTATTGAGTTTTTTTTGCAGAATTCCTTGAAATCATTCAGGGTCAACAGGTGAATATTGGGGGTATTGTACCAGTAATGGGGTAATTCCCTGGTAACAGGCATTTTACCCTTAAACAAAAACATCAACCTGACTTTTATGGAGCCGAAATTCGGAAATCCCAGTATGCCTGCTTTGCCGATACGCAGCATTTCCTGTATAATTTTATCTGGATGCATGACTTCCTGTATTGTCTGATTCAAAATAACAACATCGAATGTCTTGTCCTGAAAATCAA
The DNA here is from genome assembly GCA_046703745.1 of Spirochaetota bacterium. Lineage (GTDB taxonomy): Bacteria > Spirochaetota > GWE2-31-10 > GWE2-31-10 > JAFGQB01 > CAZHHK01. The sequence goes on along the minus strand of JBJKSS010000136.1, from coordinate 2,123 downwards.
GCGGCAGTTCATTCAAATCAGACTGGATCACGGATATTCCTTTTTCTATACATTTGATAATAGCCTTGTAATCAATGTCGACGCCGTGCCCCTTGACATTCTTGTTGGCTATCAGATAATTCAACAACACGCCATCACCGCATCCAAGATCAAGAACCCTTGATTTTTCGGGAACCTGCTCGGCTATTACCTGGTGGATTGTTTTTTTCAGCTTTTTCATAATGAATCCGTTTTCATACTAATTATCAAAATCGTCACCCAAATCTTTTTCGGGATTATGCACATAACATTTTTCGGGGATCGTGCTGTCGGCACTAAAATAAAAATCCTTGACATTTATACAATTTTTACCGGCCCTGAGTCCTGTATCCATATCCATTTTTACCAACTTCATATTATCCGGCCTTTGTACGGGCTCGGTGTCAAGGGGACTTACATGCTGGTTATAATCGGCCCATATAACTGCTGCAGTGGAGGCACCCGGCAGGTAAACAGGTTTATCGTCATCAAATCCGACCCAGGCTGCACTGGCTTCAGAATCCGTAAAGCCTGCAAACCAGGTATCCCGAAAATCCTGGGAAGTGCCGGATTTGCCGTAAGCCGGAACATTCAATCCTGTGAGGTAGCTCGCCCAATAGCCCGTCCCGCCTTTTTCAAAAACTCCTCTCATCATTTCAAGCACCTCGTAGGCCGCTTCCGGCTTTATTAACTGCTGCGGCTCCCTGTGGTCGGCAGGATACAGATCATTGAGCATCGGATTATTTTCCCTTTGATAATCATAATACACATACCCCTTATCATCATAAATTTTTTTTATCATGAGAGGGTAAATGCTTTCCCCGCCTCTGCAGAATACGGAATAACCCGTGGCAAGTTCAAGCGGGGATAATTCACAGGTACCCAGTCCGAGGGAAAGATACTCGGGCACCCGTTTTTTTTCTTCATCACTGTACAAACCGGCAGCGTTACGTATAAAATCGGCAACTCCCTTTATGTCCATCTGGCTCAAAACAGCAACGGAAACCGTGTTCAATGATTCTTTAACAGCATCATACAGGGTTACCATATTGCCGTATTTATGATAGGGGTCATCGTAATTTCTGGGGGTATAAACCTGTTTGTCGAATTTATATGTTTTAACGACATCGGGAAATTTAGTGAAAGGATTAATGGGCTTGTCATCCCCTATTTTACCGTCGCTCAACGCTTTGCCGTACACAAAGGGCTTGACTGCCGAGCCGATCTGCCTGTGCGCATTAATGGCCCGGTTAAACTGGTTGGCGAATGAATAACCCGAACCGCCGACCAGGGCAAGCACCTCGCCTGTCCTGTAATCTATGCTTGCAAAGGCGCCCTCAAGATTATTGATTTCCTTCTCGTCTATTTCCATCTTTACATTATTGGCCTTGTTTTTGTTATAAAGATCAAAGAGCTTGTTTTTTATGTATGCAAGCTGTTCCTTGACAACCCTCTCGGCAAGCTTCTGCCGTTCCAGATCAAAAGTGGTTTCAACAATGATCCCGCCTTTGGTTAATCTGTCATAACCGATATCCTTTTCGATCTGCTGCCTGATGAACTCTGTCAGATAGCCCGACATATTGATATCCGTACGCCAGAACGACTGGTTACCGGATGCACCAAACTGATTTTGCCTGTCCCAAAACCTGTCAAGTTCCATACGGCTCTGTTCCTTTGTCAGATAGCCGTTGTCGACGAATTGTTTTAAAACAACTTCCTGGATCCTTCTGGCGTTTTCTTTCGAGTTCATCGGTGAATAAAGCCCCGGCGACCTGTTCATTCCTATTAAAAGACTGGCCTCGGCAATGGTCAGCTCACTGGCATCCTTGCCGAAATAAAACTGGCTCGCATCCTGAACACCGTAAACGCCGTGCCCGAGATAAATGGAATTAAGGTAAATCTCCAGGATTTCATTTTTGGTAAATTTTTTCTCAAGTTCCAGCGTGCAGTAGAATTCATAAACCTTGCGTTTTATTGTTTTTTTCTGCTTTGTAAACAGTATCTTGGCGAGCTGCTGGGTTATAGTCGAACCTCCCGGTGAATGGCCGAATGTCAGCAGGTTCATTATGATGGCCTGTCCTAGCTTTACTGGATTTATACCGCCG